>JAYWAE010000372.1:0-9621 GCA_043782715.1 Pseudobdellovibrionaceae bacterium
GAGCGACCCCGAGCGGCCGCCGATTCCGGCCGCCTATATGGATTGGCTCGAATGGCTGGCGCAGTATTACGTGTACCCGCTTGGCCAAATTGTCGAAAGCGTTTTTCCGCCGCTCGCCAAAGAGAGCAAACGCGGAGGGAGAAAGGGGCCAGTGGTCAAAGAGACGCTGGCACTGTATCCGGCTCCCAAATTGACCGCAGATCAGCGCCGCGTGATCGACGCCATTGAAAGCGAAAAGGGTTTTGCCGTTCACCTCCTGCACGGTGTGACCGGCTCAGGCAAAACCGAAGTCTATTTGCAGTTGCTCGAAGACGTCCTGCGCCAAGGCAAGCAAGCGCTCGTACTGGTGCCTGAAATTTCGCTGACTCCACAACTGATCGATCGTTTCTCGCGGCGCTTTCCGGGAATGGTGGCGGTGCTGCACTCGCACCTCACGCCACGGGAAAAGACCGACCAGTGGTGGGGCATGGTCACGGGGCAAAAGAAAATTCTGATCGGTGCGCGCTCGGCGCTGTTCTGCCCGCTCCCCGATCCCGGCATCGTGATTCTCGACGAAGAGCATGAGCCCAGCTACAAGCAGGACGAGAAACTCAAATATCACGCACGCGATGCCGCCATCGTTTTGGCAAAAAATCTCAAAGTTCCAATTGTGCTCGGCTCAGCCACGCCGTCACTCGAATCGTGGAACAATGCCGAGAGCGGGCGCTACCGCATTCACACCATGGCGCAAAGAGTGAACGCTCGTGAAATGCCAGAGATCACCGTCGTAGATTTGCGCGAACAAATTCGCGTACGCAAAGACAAGCCGTCGGAGCTCCCGCACTGGCTCTCCGATACCTTGTACGCGGAACTGCAGCACGTGTTTGCTAAAAAAGAACAAGCCGCGCTCTTCCTCAACCGCCGGGGCGTCGCGCAAGCCGCCAATTGCAAATTGTGCGGCTTTGCGCCGGAATGTCCAAACTGTTCCGTCACACTCACCGTGCATGCGCGCTCACATCTCGTCTGCCATTTCTGTGACTACACCGAAAAAATGTCGGAAGTCTGTCCCAACTGCCGCGAGGGCAGCCTCGAACCTCTCGGCCTCGGCACCGAAAAATTGGAAACCGACATGGCCGCACTCTTCCCCGCAATCCGCATTGCCCGCGCCGACCGCGACGAAGTGCAATCGCGCGAAGAGCTGGAATCACTCATCCGCTCCGTCGAGGACGGCGAAGTCGACTTGTTGATTGGCACGCAAATGATCGCCAAGGGCCTCGATTTCCCCAAGCTGAATCTGGTCGGACTCGTGCTTGCCGACCTCGGCTTTCACTGGCCCGACTTTCGCGCTAGCGAGCGCAGCTTTCAATTGCTCACGCAGGTCAGTGGCCGCAGCGGACGCCAGAGTTCCGGCCGCGTGGTGATTCAGACGTATGACACCGAACATGCCAGCATCCGCTTCACGGTCTCGGGCGACTTCAAAGGCTTTTGTGATCAAGAGATGAGCGAGCGCCGCGAACTGAATTACCCGCCCGCCTGGCGCATGGCCATGTTGCGCATTCAGGGACCCGAGGCGACGGTGACAAAAGATGCCGCCAGACGTCTCGTGCAAAGAGCACGGCACTTACAGAGCCAAAATCCGGCTTACGCCGAGGCTTTGCTCATCCTCGGTCCAGCTCCCGCGCCGCTACTCAAACTGCGCGGCCAATACCGTTACCAAGTGATGGTGAAATGCGACTCCTCGCAGCGCCTCGGGGCGTTCTGCCGCCAACTCATGACACCCGGATCGTGGCTGCCGCCGAAGACCAAGGTCCAAGTCGACATTGACCCATTTCAAATGCTCTAATTAGGGGATGGCCGGACCAGCAAAATGCCCGCGCTGCGGAAATCTCTCCGACAGTTACGTCACAATCGACGGCAACATGCGCGCCATTTTGCCCGACGGAGCCACACTGCCGGAACAGGTCTGCGCGGCTTGCTACGAGGGTTTGACCAGCTCGGTTTCGCAAGGCCTCAAGCTGCGCATGGAGCGCGACTCACGCGAAAAAAATAAAATGATGGCGTGGAAGAACCGCGTCCACTTGCTCAAAAACGCCCGCAGCTTGATGAACCAAAAGGCGTACTCCGAAGCGGCCGTGCAATACGAAAAATACATTCGTGTACTGGAGATGGTCTACAACCTGCAAAAGGGCGAACTTTCGCCCGCAGTTTTCAACAACTCCTCGCGCTCCAAAGAGCTGACGCTGATCGCTTCCGTCTACTGGGATCTCATGCGCATCTACGACACCAGCCCGCGCTATGGCGATCGCATGGCCAGGGCGGCTACCAAACTCGCGCAGTTCCTGCAATTCAGCCCGATTTTTCCCGATATCGTCAAAAAGGCCGAGGCGTTTTCACGCACGGCCAAGAACCCAGCCGTGGTCAAAGCGTTTCTCAAATCCACGCGTGCCAAGCGCGGCCCTTGCTTTGTCGCATCCGCCGCTTTCGCCGATGAGCCGTATGCCGTCGAGTTGACCGTCCTACGCCAATTCCGCGACCGCCGCCTGCGCACGCACCCGGTGGGGCGGCAGCTGATCTGGCTCTACTACAAGTCCTCGCCGCCGGTGGCGCGGTGGATCAGCACCCGCCCGCGCGTACTCGCTCTGGTGCGCTGGTCACTGGTTAAAATCAGTTCGAACATAAATTCGCCTCTGCCCGCGAAGAAGAGCTTGTCTTCATCCTGAAGACTTGATGTTTTAATATCATGAGCACTTCTAAAACAGCCTCCCCAGGCACGATCGCGACTGACACTCTGATCATTGGCGGCGGGCTAACTGGGCTCTTCCTCGCCCACCGTCTGCATCACGGACTCGGCTCGAAAGGGCATAAAGTTTCGCTCGTGGAAGCACGCGAGAATCTAGGGGGACGTTACCGCCGCCCCAACCTGGCGCAGCCGTTTGCTTCGCCCGAACTGGATTTTATTCCGGCCACGAGTGAAGCCCTCGCCCTGCTCGAGTGGCTGCGCAACAATTCTCCGGTGCCATTTCATTTTTCGGCATTTGAACATCACCCGCAGATTTTCAACGAAGGCAAGTGGAGCCCGTTCGCGGGCTTTGGCGAGACGTCCTTCCAATCGGCCGGCGAACTCACTGCGCTGTTCAGTCACACTAAGGGTTTGAGTCTCGATCCCGGCCTCGAGCAGCTCGTACGTTCGCTATGCGAGCAATTGCCGGTGTCGGCGCAAACCATGAACGAAGTCACTGGCTTCAAAGTGCGCGACGGCCGCATTGCGGAGATCACGGTCAACGGCGACAAAACTTGGAGCGCGCAAAACGTGATCTTCACTGGGCACCCGTCGGCTTTGCAAAACCTTTTCCAAGGCGAAGAATTACCGGTCAAACATCGCACGCGGCTGGCCAAAATGGATGCGTGGACCTCGGTCACGCTCGAACTGCAGCACACGCCGCCGCTCGCAGACGACGGTGCGATACGCTTTTTCAACCACGGTTCCAAAGAATTTGAGCCTGTTGCCGGCCGCGTGAGCGGAGCCAACAGCAAGTGGGTGACCTTGGTGCCGGGCGACCGCGACACCGACCACGAGTTCATCGGCCAAGCCATCCGCCACATCAAGCGCCAGCTGAAACGCGCATGGCCGCTGGCTTTCGAGGGTGCGGAAGGCGCCAAGGACATGGCCGCGGAGCGTATCTTTGTGCAGCCGAAGGCTTATGGACAGCACTCTCTGCGGACCAAAGAACCCTATCGTTTCCCCGAGATTTCAAACCTTTACTTAGCCGGCCACACACTCGCCGGCGTACCCGGAGAGTTGGGCGCCCTGGAAATGGTCCGGAATCTCTCGAATGACTTGCTGGGGCCGCTAAATCAGTTGCCCTCGCCGAACGCCTCGTGCTAACTCAAGACCCTTAATAACAAAGGGATTATCAATAGATAATTCCTAAATACTCACCTTCCGCAGAATCCTGGTGCCGCTTAAATGCGGTGTCACCGCGGTTGGGTGGTTTAACCAGGAGGAAAACCTATGCCCCAGATCACCATGAAGGACATGCTCGACGCCGGCGTGCACTTCGGCCACCAGACTCAGCGCTGGAACCCCAAAATGAAGCCTTACGTCTACACCGACCGCGGCGGAATCCACATCATCGACTTGCAAAAATCGGTCGTGAGCGCAAAGAACGCCGCCGAGTACGTCGCCAAGATCGCCTCCGAAGGCGGCCGCATGATTTTCGTCGGCACCAAGAAGCAAGCCGTCGAGCCGATCAAGGAAGCCGCACTGAAATGCGGACAATACTTCGTCACCAAGCGTTGGCTGGGTGGCATGTTGACCAACTTCCAAACCATCAAGTCCTCCATCGACCGTTTGAAAAAAATCGATCAGATGCGCGAAAAAGGCGAGCTGGAATTTTTCTCGAAAAAAGAACGCGCGCGCATGTTGAAAGAATACACTCGGCTGAACGAATATCTCGATGGTATCCGTGACATGAAAGACGCTCCCGTCTGCATGTTCGTCGTCGACTTGAACAAAGAGCACATCGCGGTCGCCGAAGCCAAGCGCATGGGCATCGTGGTCGTCGGTATCGCCGACACCAATGTCGATCCCGAAGCCATCGATTACCCAATCCCGGGCAACGACGACGCCATCCGCTCGATCAAGCTCTTCGCCAATTTGATCGCCGACTCTTACCTCGAAGGCGCCAAAAAATATCAAGAAAAAATCCGCGCCATGGGCAACAAGGCTCCCGAAGCTCGCGCGGAAGCGCCGGCGCCGTCTCAACGCGCCGATGGACGTCCCCAACGGGGTGCGGGAGCTCCCGCTCCGGCCGCGGCTGGCCCGGCTGTCGTCAAGGTCAACAAGGGCCGTAAGCTGGTCGCCGCCGGTACCGCTGAGGATGTCGAAATCTTGATGGAACTCGAACAGCCCGTGGCGCCTGAAGCCGCTGAAGCTGCGGAAGGAGCTACCGATGCAGACAAAACCGACACCACCGACAAAGCCTAAAGAGGAGCTGAACATGTCGATCAGCGCACTGAGCGTAAAAGAATTGCGTGAGAAAACCGGCGCCGGAATGATGGATTGCAAGAAGGCCTTGGAAGAAACCAAGGGCAACTTCGAACAAGCCGTCGATTGGTTGCGCGCCAAAGGCTTGAGCAAAGCCGCCAAGAAGGCCGGCCGCGTGGCCGCCGAAGGTTTGGTTACGTCCTACATCCACGCCGGCGGACGCATTGGCGTTTTGCTGGAAGTGAATTCGGAAACCGACTTTGTCGCGCGCAACGAAGAGTTCCAAAACTTCTGCCGGGACACGGCCATGCACATCGCCGCCCTCGGCCCCCAATTCGTCAGCCAATCCGACATCGACGAGGCCACGCGCACGCGTGAAAAATCGGTGTTGCGTGCCAAGGCCATCGAAGAAGGCAAAAAGCCGGAGTTCCTAGACAAGATTCTCGACGGCCAAGTCAAAAAATGGGCCGGTGAGATCTGCTTGCTCGACCAAAAGTTCGTGAAAAACCCCGACAAAACCGTCGGCGAGATTTTACAGGAACTGGTCGCCAAGATCGGTGAAAACCTGGTGGTCCGCCGCTTCGTGCGTTTTGAACTGGGCGAAGGCATTGAGAAGAAAAAAGAGGATTTCGCTGCTGAAGTCGCAGCTGTGATGAAGCAGTAGCCTCGCACACCGCGAGAGAAGGCTAGAAATTTTGCCAGCTAAGAAGAGTCAATACAGCCGCATTCTACTCAAGATCAGTGGAGAAGCTTTGGCCGGCGGTCAAGCCGCCGGTATTGCTCCAGCGGCTTTGAACCAAATCGCCGATGACATCAGCGAGGCTTCCAAGCTCGGTGTGCAAATCGGTTTGGTCATTGGCGGCGGCAATTTCGTGCGCGGCGTGCAGCAGGCCTCGGCGGGGATGGATCGCGCCAGCGCCGACTACATGGGTATGCTGGCGACCGTGATCAACAGCATGGCCATGCAAGACGCCCTTGAAAACCGAGACTTAGCGACGCGCGTGCAGAGCGCCATCCAAATGTCGCAGGTCGCCGAACCCTACATTCGCCGCAAAGCCATCCGCCACCTGGAAAAAGGCCGTCTGGTCATATTCGCGGCCGGCACCGGCAACCCGTACTTCACCACCGACACCGCGGCCTCGTTGCGGGCGATGGAGATCAACGCCGACGTCATTATGAAGG
Source organism: Pseudobdellovibrionaceae bacterium (assembly GCA_043782715.1). Classification (GTDB taxonomy): domain Bacteria; phylum Bdellovibrionota; class Bdellovibrionia; order Bdellovibrionales; family UBA1609; genus JALHOQ01. The sequence continues at coordinate 6,149 of JAYWAE010000372.1, forward strand.
CGACCAACGTCGACGGCATATACGACAAAGACCCGAAAAAACACAAGGATGCGAAGTTTTTCCATGAACTCACATACATGGACGTGCTCAAAAACGGGCTGCAGGTGATGGATTCCACCGCCATCAGCCTGTGTATGGACAACAAGCTTCCGATCATCACTTTTAATTTGAATAAACCAGGCAACATCGCGCGGGTTGTGCGCGGCGAAAAAATCGGTACCATTGTAAAAGGTCCGGCCAAATAGGGAGGCTCAGGTATGGCATCTGCGATCGCCACCGCTTCGAAAGACAAAATGGAAAAAGCCATGGGAGCTTTGACCGGAGAACTTAAAAAAGTTCGCACCGGGCGTGCTGCGCTATCCATGCTCGACGGCATTCGTGTGAACTACTACGGCACCCCGACGCCGCTGAACCAAGTGTCGGCTTTGTCGACGCCGGACGCGCGCTCGTTTCTGATTTCGCCTTGGGAGGTCTCGATCTTGAAAGAGATCGAGCAATCCATCGTCAAAAGCGATCTCGGCATGAGTCCGATGAACGACGGCAAAGTTATTCGCCTCAAGGTTCCGGAACTTACCGAAGACCGCCGTAAAGATCTGGTCAAGAACATCAAGAAAATTTGCGAAGATGCGCGCGTCGCCGTACGCATGGTCCGCCGCGATGCCAATGATGGACTCAAACAGCAGCTCAAAGACAAAGCCATCAGTGAAGACGAGAACAAGCGTTTCCAAGAGGAAGTGCAAAAGCTGACCGACGATTACATTAAAAAAATCGATCAGCTCGCGGGTGACAAAGAAAAAGAGCTGATGACTCTGTGACCGGGAGCGAACAAGGATGAATCTTCCGCGGCATCTCGCGATCATCATGGACGGCAACGGACGCTGGGCAAAAGCCCGGCGGCACAACCGCGTCTATGGCCATTTACGTGGTGCCCGCATCGCGAAGAACGTCATCGAAGAATGCGCCCGCTTGAAGTTTTCGCATCTGACTTTATTCGCCTTCAGTACCGAAAATTGGTTCCGCCCCGTCGAGGAAGTCGCGTTCTTGATGAACCTTCTGCGCCGCCAGTTGTTGCGTGAGAAAGCGACCCTCATGCGCAACAACATTCGCTTCCAGTGCATCGGCGCGCTCGAGCGGTTACCCGAAGCGGTGCGTGACGTGGCACTCGACACGATCGAGGAAACCTCAGGCAACACGGGCATGGTGCTCACCTTCGCGCTGTCTTACGGCGGCCGCCAAGAGATCACGCAAATGGCGCGCGAACTCGTGCGCCAAGCCAAACTGGGAATGCTGGAAGAAACGGAAGTCGACGAGGCCTTAGTCGCCGGCTTTTTGCCGTCCAGCTTTCTCCCCGATCCAGATCTGATCGTGCGCACCAGCGGCGAAGCGCGCCTCTCCAATTTCTTTTTGTGGCAATCGGCTTACAGCGAAATCGTCTTCGAAGAAAAAGCGTGGCCCGATTTTTCGCTGGCCGACTTACATCGCATTCTTGAAACCTACGCCGCGCGCGAGCGCCGTTTTGGCCGCACCGGCGATCAAATTCTGCAGACCTAATGGCCGATAACAAAAAGGCATTCATTCAGCGGGTTATTTCAGGACTGCTGGCCGCGCTGGCGCTACTCGCGCTCGGAGTTTACGGCGGCACGCGCGGACTGCAGTTCGCCTGTACGATTTGCATTGTACTCGGCACCCGTGAGTACGCCCGTATCGCCTTTAGCCATTGGAAAATGCCCGTGCTGGTGGAGCGCTTCTATTGGCTGGTCGCGATCGGAATGTATGTTTCGCTCTACGCGATGGTGTTTCCGCCACTCACCGTCTTCGCGGTTTTCAATGTGGCCTTTATGGTCGCAACACTCTGGATCGCGCGGGCAAAGGTTGCCAATGAGCAACTCCTTGCGGCCCTGGCCATGGGCTCGTTTGGCTTGATCTACTGCGTGCTATTTCCATTTTTCGCCGTGAGCACGGCTTCGCTCGGTCATGGCAGCCAGTGGTTTTTGTTTTTATTGTTGGTGGTTTTTTTCGGAGACACTTTCGCCTATTTCGGCGGACGCTGGATGGGACGGCATAAAATGCTGCCGCAGATTTCTCCCAATAAAACTTGGGAAGGCGCAGCGTCGGGTTTGGTCGGTTCCTGCCTCGCAGGAATGATTCAACTGACCACCGCGTTTCCAGAAGTGCCTTGGTACACCGGGTTGATGTTTTGCGTGATTTGCGGCATCGCTTCGCAAACCGGAGACTTGCTTATGTCGCTCCTGAAACGCGTGGCCCAAGTTAAGGACTCCGGCCATATCATGCCCGGCCACGGCGGCATCCTGGACCGGCTCGACGGCGTATACATCACCTGCCCGTTGGTTTACGCCATGGCACTGGGCTATTCTACTACCCTTACGAAGTTTTGAGCCCAAGAGTCCAGGCGCGCAAATTTCCTGGCCCGCGGCTCCCCTTCTTACGTACAATGACGGAATGACGATGCTAATTTCGCAGCTCCAATCCCTATTCAGTAACTTCGGCCCATTCTTCATCCTGCTCGGAATTTTAATTTTCGTGCACGAACTCGGGCATTTCTCGGTGGCCAAATTCTTCGGCGTGCGCGTGGAAACGTTCAGCCTTGGTTTCGGCAAACGAATTATTAGCTACAAACGTGGCGACACCGTTTACGCGCTGTCGCTGATTCCACTCGGCGGTTACGTGAAGATGTATGGCGACGATCCCACGGCCGACATCCCCGCGGACCAGGTGCGCTATGCGTTTTTGCGCAAGCCGATTGCGCAGCGTTTCGCCATCGTGCTCGCCGGCCCGATGATGAATTTGTTTTTCGCGATTTTTATTTTTTCGCTGATCGTCGGTCTCGGTGAAGACGTAGCAGGTCCGTATACCGGTGATATCGCGGTCGAGAGCAAGGCCTATGAGGCCGGCTTCCGTTCGGGGGATAAAATTCTCAACGTCGGCGGCGAAGAGACTCCAACCTGGGCGTTCGTGCAAAAGAAGATCGAAGCCGCGGGTGGCCGCGCACTTTCGTTCACCGTACAACACGGTGGAGCCGGGCAGCCCGCGCAATTCGATGCGCCCGTCACCTTCGGCGAAAACGACAATCCATTCTTGCTCAACCGTCAGACCGGGCAGATCGCCGGCCTCAATCAAGACGCACGCTCGACTCTCGTTGGCATGCGCGATCCCAAGAGTCCTGCGCTAATGGCGGGAGTGCAGCCGCTGACTCTGGTGACCACGATCAATGGTAAGAAAATCAACTATTGGCGCGATCTTTCACCGATGTTACGCGCCGAAGCGGCCGGCGGCGCCAAAGCGGTTGAATTGCAAATGCGTGATCTCGAGAAGGGCGATAAGCCCGACGCGACCGTTACCGTAAGCGTACCCATCCCTGAGGGGTGGAACGAGCAAACGGATATGGCCCGGTGGCTGGGTTTCGAACCCGCCGAACTCTACATCTATCAAGTCAAAAAAGGATCGCCTGCAGA
>JAYWAE010000373.1:0-3632 GCA_043782715.1 Pseudobdellovibrionaceae bacterium
TCGCCGATCATCATGACCAATGTGACGAATCCGAATTTGGCGCAATCCCTGGTCTTCAAATATAAAGCGGAGTATTTGGATTTTGCCAAATACCAAACGGTCCCGATTCCGTGGGCGTACCTGCTCAAAGACCGGCGCGTGATCGCCAAAGGTATAGAGAAGCAGATGTTCTTGCCGGTCACCAAGTTCCGTTATCTGACCGACGACTGGGGCTACGTTTGGGCGCTCGATTTACGCTATCAAAACGCCTCGCCCGACGACGGTTTGAAAGGCAACAACGCCAAAGTCGGAATCGATTCGCTCTACCAAACGCAAGTCGACAACTGCTACATCGGTGAAACCGGAACGGGCTTGAGCGCGTTCTTCACCGACAGCAACCCAGACTTCAAAGGCTTCGAAGTGCAAACCGGCATCGCGCTCAAACGCGATCTGCAAGACAAGTTCGACCTGTCCCTAAAGGACGCGTTCAACACCTACTACGGCAAGTGGAACGTGGGCGGAAACCACCCGAATCCAGCGACCTGCGACGAAGCCTTAAAAGGCATCGGCCTGATCGTCAGCGGCGCGGCTCTTATCAACGGTTACTGGTTGCCGCAAGCGGCACCCTACATGAACTTCTAAACGGATGGATGCGAACATGAACGGCACTAAACTTATGAAGTATATGTTGGGATCCCTGGCTGCGCTATCGCTCGCGGGCTGTACGGTGAAAAGCGCGCCACCCATCGTCCACCAGAAACCGGTGCAGACGCAGACGATCGAAAAGCCGGTGCCGCAAGGCAAACTCAGCAGCCTGAAACTTGAAGACATTTCGTTTCAAGGCGAGCAGAAGGCGACTGCGGAGTCGGTCATGCAGCGCACAGTTCTGCCGCTGGCTAACATTCTTTTGTCACCGTCGACATACAACAGCACGGCCATCAACGAAGAGATCTTCTTCAAGGCATTGCGCGAGTTTCACCAAGGTATCCTCTACGTTCACTCTCACGACGCTGGACTACTGCAGAACTCGGGCGTGCTCGATCGCTACAAACGCGTTCTCTATATCGATTGCGATCAGGACCTTGGCGGCACTTGTGCCAACTTGAATGTTTATTCTCACGAAGCGCGCTTCGCCAAAGTGTTGACGATCATCGCCGAGAATCAGAAGGACGTGCTCGAGTACTACCGCGTTCTCAAAACCGCGCTCGAGCGTTACTCGGCCGAGACCGACGACAATCTCGACTATATGTATTTGAGCCGCGCCAACGAACTTGCCCGCCTTTACGTGTCGGCAACCGACCCGCGCAATCCGCAACGCTTGACCAGCGAAATGATCGACAAGCTGCGAGTCCACGCCCGCCTGACGCAAAATATTTTACTCACCTTCGATCCTGATTCGGTTGCGAAAGAGCGCGTCGACGCACTGATGAAGAACTTCAACCCCTGGGATATGTCGCGCAAGAGCTCCGACGTTTTGAACCTAGGTATCGGCCGGCTATTGAATCTTGCGGCCAAGGGCTATTTGTACAGCGACCGCGCCAGCGGCACGCTCAACCCCGATTTCGCAGCCAAAGTGAATACGCTTTTGCTTGGCAACGACCCGTACTACGGCGTCGGCTTGCAAGCTCTCTACAACTGGATCGATTCGCGCGACTCGCGTGGCATCCTGAAGAACCTCGGCCTGGTCGACAAAGTCGAGGCCAATGAATACACCTACCTCGTCGACCGCCTCTACTACTCGCACTTCACTACCGAAGACGGTGTCGAGTTTTGGAAGTACACGACTCAAGACCGCAGCAAACTGTTCAAGGCCATCAATCAATTCATCCGTTTGCAGGTCGCCTACATGATCGTGTGGACGAATGAACAGATGAATGACTTCTTCAAGAGTAACGTCGACAGCCTCGGTCACCCGAAGGTCGGCGATATCTTGAGCTTGATGCAACAGGCTGTCGCCAATAGTTTGAAGCTACAAGCGGAATGGGATCGCACTTTGACCCGCGTTTCGGCGCTGGTCAAGTTTGCCGATCACGAATACGGCTCGGCTGACGTGTTCCAACTGCCGAAGGACGACCCGTACCGCATGCTGAGCGATTCCATGGCTAGCTTGCAACAGAACATCAAAATGCTCTCGGTGTACCCGAACATGATGATGCTGGTGTACTTGATGGCGAAAGAAAACTTCCAAGCGACGATTCAGACTTGGTGGGGCACTTTTGAAATCACGTCCGACAAGATCATCGAGTGGTTCTTCATCTCGGGCCTGAAGCCGTGGTTCAACTTCGGCACGGATGGCAGCGCGCTTTCGCAAGTGGAATTGCTCTATGCCTTGCACTTCACTTTGCAGACGGAAACATTCTCGGCATTCAAAAATAATCCGCTGCTCCCCGTAGACGCCGCCAAGTTCTTGAAGGAGATCACCAATAAGCTGACCAACAGCTACGTACAAAAGCTCACCGATCGTTTAACCGCTGTGACGTCTTACCTGTCGGCCAACGATCAGCTCTTGCGCGATGCCCAGTCGGCTTGCGTGGAAGAAAAAGACCTACAGGCGCAGGAAGCCGGGACCGGCACGCTCAAGCCGCGCACCTACCTGCGCAACATTCCTTACGATAGCCTCGACTCGCAGCTGGCCAACGGCTTCGGCCCCAGTTCGCGCGGCACTCCGATGTGGGCGCTTGCCAACTTCTACACCATCAGCCAATCCGGAATCAGCATCGGTGATGACCTCAGAAATCTGAACACCGAAATCGACGAGCGCCTGCTCGCACTCGAAAACATGAAAGGCGTGTTGGTTCAATACCTCAGAGAAATCGGCGGCGACGTCAATGGCGTAAACAAGGCCTACAACGACGAAGTCAGCAAACTCTACGATCTGCGCAATCGCTATTTGCTTAACGTGCACAACACTCTCAACCGCATCGACGATTGCGACACTAATTTCTACAAGCACGAGATGGATATGCGCGACGCCGTCTATGCCCGGGAAGTGGCGTACTTGAGCCAGGTTTCGGACAATCTCACGGCGCTGAACAACAAGCTGACTAGTGATTCGGCAGGGGCGACTGCCATGATGGAAGGTCTCAATACACAGCTGGCCGCGAAGCTGAAAAACGACAAGGACCTGCCGGTCGAATACATGGAGAAGGGTGGATACGATCGCTATCGCCAGAATGGCCGCGGGTTCTACTACGATTATTATAAGTTCGATGCCAAGCTGCGGGTTCGCGCCTATCTGGAGTCGATGTCGGCCCCGGGTGCCACCAAGGTCATCTTGCCGAACTTCCGTGAGTTGACCGTCAACGAGTACCAATCGCCCGTGGCCCATCCGATCGAGCCATGGAGCACACTGACCCGCGATGGTTTCGTCGCGGACGGGATGCGCCAATTTGTGCTCGACCTGAATATCGAGGGGCCCAGTATCACGCCCGATTTCTTATTAAACAAGATCGATATGATGGCGCAACTCTACCGCCTCGGCCCGATTGACAAAGTTACGGGCGCCACCGGCTGCACGTACAGCCGCGAAAATGTTGCGGACGCGGGATGTTTGCAAATCGAGCCGAAGCGAATCATTGACGTCACGTTCAAAGCTCTACGTCTGGCTGATTTGAGCGAGGGCGACATCAAAGTTCTGCACTGGACGGGCACAA
>JAYWAE010000374.1:0-3626 GCA_043782715.1 Pseudobdellovibrionaceae bacterium
ATCGGTATTTTGGCGGCCATCGCCATTCCGAACTTTCAGCGGTTCACCGCTAAGTCGAAGCAAGCTGAAGCCAAGGCGTCTTTGTCCGCACTTTACTCAACTGAGAGAGCTTTCAACTCCGAATGGCAGACGTTTTCTTCTGGTTTCGTGACTGTTGGTTACAAGCCGACAGGCAATTTGCGTTACACGCATGGATTCACGGCTGCATTCCCTCCGAACGCCGCCGCGATGCCCACGGGTTACACCGGTCCGACCGACTTTGTGACCTTTAATTCGGCCGCTTTCTGCGCTGTCGCTGCGAACAACTGCCAAATTATAGTTCTGCCTATTGCTCCTCAGGCTTACGGTGTTGCGGCTCCGTGCGTACCTGCCGGTCTTTGTGGCGCTCCAGCTATGGCGGCTGCCACCTTCACCGCGCAAGCTCGTGCGCATCTGGGTAACGCAGTCGCCGCGACTGATGACGTGTGGGGTATCAACGAATCTAAGCAATTCGGTAACCGCGACGGCTTGCCGTAACGGTTGAGTTGATTTTCATCTAATCTAGAGGGCGTCCTGGACGCCCTCTTTTTTTTTATCTAGAATCATCCCAAATGAAGAGACGATTCCCCTTCGCATACCTAGCCAGCGTTCTGGTATTTTGGGCCGCCACTGTCGGCTTAGGGCGTATTCAAGATAAGGGGCAAGAGGGCCCTCGCTTTCTGGCGCCGCCGCCTGAACACGTCGAGTATTTCACCTTCGGCTTTCGTGAATCCATGGCCGATAGCTTTTGGTTGCGCTGGATTCAGGACAATGACGTGTGCCAAACCTATCGCGGAGTCGCCAAACCCACCGCCGGGATCAAGCTGACCAAAGAATTTGACAATCCGCGCAACAAGGTTTGCGACAACTCTTGGGCATTCAAAATGCTCGACGCGGTGACTCGGCTATCGCCGAAATTCAAGATGCCGTACGAATTAGGGGCCATTACACTCTCGGTTTTGACCGAAGACTACTCGGGCGCGTCGGTGATATTTGACCGCGCGGTCGAAGCTTATCCGTATGATTGGAGCATTCTTTATCGGGCCGCCTATCATTCTCTGTTCGACATGAATGACGTGCCCAAAGCGGCCGACCTGTTCCGCCGCGCGGTCGCCAATGGCGCGCCACAGTGGCTGGAATTGCTAGCGGCTCGGTTATATACGCGATCCGGTCAAATCGAGATCGCGCTGGCGACGCTCAAGCAATATCGTTATGCAATTCAGAAAGACTCGAGCGTGGAGGCCATGGAACACGTCGAAAAGCGAATTGCTAATCTCGAGCGCCAACTCCGTGAGGGCGAGGACAAGAAATGAAGCGCGATTTTTACGAAATTCTCGGCGTCGCACGCGACGCCGATGCGGATTTGATCAAAAAGGCCTATCGCAAAGCGGCCATGCAGTTCCATCCCGATAAAAACCCGGGTGACAAAGCCGCAGAAGACAAATTCAAAGAGGCGGCGCGCGCCTATGAAGTTTTGAGCAACAAGGATCTCAAAGCCCGCTACGACCGCTTCGGCCACCAGGGTGTCGACGGACCGGGCGCTGGTGCAGGCGGGCCGCACTTTCAGGACGTGGGCGATATTTTCGAAGCCTTCGGCGATATTTTCGGAGATCTTTTCGGCGGCCAAGGGGGCTCGCAGCAGCGCCGTGGCGGAGGCGGCGGCCGGCGTGGTACGCAAGCCGCGCGGGGCGCGGATCTGCGCTACGTGATGGAGATCGACCTAAAAGACGTTTTGAACGGCGTCGAAAAACCGATCGAGTTCGAATGCGAAGACAATTGCAAAGACTGCGACGGCAGCGGCGCCCAAAAGGGCTCGGGCGTGGAGAATTGCCCGGCCTGTGGTGGCCGCGGGCAAGTCGTACGCTCACAAGGATTTTTCTCGATGGCGACGACCTGCCCACAGTGCCGCGGCCAAGGTCAAATCATCAAATCGCCGTGCAAGACCTGCAAAGGCCAAGGCCGCAACTTGGTCGACCGCAAGCTGCTGGTGAAAGTACCGGCCGGCGTCGACAGCGGCACGCAGCTGCGCTTGAGCGGTGAGGGTGAAAGCGGGATGCGCGGCGGTCCAGCCGGCGATCTCTATGTCGAACTGCGGGTGAAGCCGGATCGCCGCTTCGAACGCGATGGTGACAATCTCTACAGCCCCCTCGAAGTCGGCTATCTGCAGGCCATCCTCGGCGACGAAATCGAAGTTGAAACTCTGCGCGGTAAAAAGAAACTCGCGCTGCCCAAGGGTAGCCAATACGGCCAACAGGTGAAGCTCGAAGATGAGGGCCTTCCGAGCCTCCGCGGCGCGCGTGTTGGCGATCTCATTTTCGTAGTCAAAATCGTGATGCCCAAAAAGCTCGGCAAAGACGAAGAAAAGCTGCTCAAGCAGATTCTCGACGCTAAGGCCTCCGGCAAAGACAAATCCGGATTCTTCGGGTTTTAGGTTCGTCTACTCAGTTGCAGCCAATGGGCTTAGGGTCGGCGTCACAGCGCATCAAAATGAGATTTGCCCACTCAATATATGCCCTGACCTTGACGTGAGCCGCTCCCGACTCACATTTGAGCCATACTAGATCGCTGCGGCGGTCAGACCCTATATGAGGAGACGTGCGACATGGGAAAAATTATCGGTATCGACTTAGGAACGACCAACTCGGTGGTCGCGGTTATGGAGGGCGGCGTGCCCAAGGTTTTGGTGAATGAGGAAGGCGCGCGCACGACTCCGTCGGTGGTGGCCTTTACCAAGGACGGCGAAAAACTCGTCGGCCAGATTGCCAAACGCCAAGCCGTCACCAACCCTGAAAATACGATCTATTCGGCCAAGCGCTTTATTGGCCGGCGTTTAGATGAAGTGAAAAGTGAACTGCAATTCGTCCCCTACAAAGTCGTGCAAAAAGGCAACGACTCAGCCTTTGAGGTGCGCGGCAAAACCGTCACGCCTGAAGAAATTTCGGCTGCCATTTTGGGCAAGCTGAAAAAAGTCGCGGAAGATTACTTGGGCCAAGAAGTGAAGGAAGCCGTCATTACGGTTCCCGCATACTTCAACGATGCCCAACGCCAAGCGACCAAAGACGCCGGCCGCATCGCCGGTCTCGATGTCAAACGTATCATCAACGAACCGACCGCAGCCGCGCTGGCATACGGTTTGGATAAAAAAGGGGATCAGAAAATCGTTATCTACGATTTCGGTGGAGGTACGTTCGATATTTCCGTGCTCGAAGTTGGCGACAATGTCGTGGAAGTCAAAGCGACCAACGGCGACACACACTTGGGCGGTGACAACTTCGACGAACGCATTTTGGTGTGGATGATCGAGGAATTCAAAAAGGACCAAGGCATCGACCTCAAGGGCGACAAGATGGCGCTTCAGCGTCTGAAAGAAGCCGCTGAGAAAGCCAAGATCGAACTCAGCTCGTCGATGGAGACGGAAATCAACTTGCCCTTCGTGACCGCCGATCAAAGCGGCCCGAAGCATTTGGCCATGAAGCTTAGCCGCGCCAAGTTCGAACAGTTAATTGAGGACCTCGTCGCGCGCTCCATCGAGCCGTGCAAAAAGTGTTTAGCTGATGCGGGTTTGAAAGCCTCAGACATCCACGAAGTGGTTTTAGTCGGTGGATCGA
>JAYWAE010000375.1:0-3622 GCA_043782715.1 Pseudobdellovibrionaceae bacterium
GTAGCGATGCAGTTCGACGCTTTCTTTACGCACGCTCACGAGGCCATCTTTGATCTCGTCGCTCACCTGGCCGGACATGAGGCGGTCGCAGATGGCTTGGATTTTCGCAATCGGCGTCTTGAGGTCGTGGCTGATCAGGCTGACGAAATTATTGCGCAGCTGATCGACTTCGGAGAGCAGGGCCGTTTCCTGCTCAAGCCGCCAAGTCTGATTCTCCTTCACCGCCAATTGATAGCCGAGAAAAATGACGTAGGTGATCAGCGTGAGCACGATGGGCGAAAACGCCGGCAGCCAGACGTAAAACGAATCAAACACACCCGCCGAGAGCGCGATCGCGCCCAGGCATTGCCAAGCGAGAAAGACCAGCGCCACCGACTGCGGATAGTGTGTGAGCGTGAGCACCGTCAAGAGCAGCACCATCAGCAAGTAGATCGAACACAGCCAGTAAGACGTGCGGGTGATCCAACGCTTGCCGAGAACGTTGTCCACGAGTTGGGCCAGAACGTCGGCGCGGCTCATTTTTCCGATGGGAGTTTGGTAAATTTGCGCCGGCAGCGAGCGGCTTCCCACGATCACGATTTTGTCTTTGAAGAATCCGGGCGGAATCCGATTCTGCAAAACCGCCAGCGCCGAGACCGAGGCGAAAACCTGCGGCGGCCCGCGGAAGTTGATCAGTTTAGTTTCGCCGAGAAAACCATTCAGTTCAGGCAGCGAGCTGCCACTTTGGCTCTCCGCCAGCTTGAGGCCCATGTGCGGCAGCGGCGCGAGCGGGGTGGAGAACCGTCGGAGCACGCGATCTTCATCCTCGCGCAAGTCGACGAGCGCCACGTTGTAGCCGTAGCTGTTGGCCATCAACGGGAGTGCCGGGCGGCCTTCGCTGTCGAGTTGGCCGGCCCAAATTACCCGCGGATCGGTGAGCGACTTGAACGAGTCGTCGGGTTTAGGTAACTGATCGGTGAAGAAAAATGTCACGCCGATGGTGCGCGGATTTTGTGCCAGCACTTTGCCGAGCAAAAGATCCCAGGTGCGAGCACGCCAAAAAAAGCTGTCATTGATGGTGGAAAATTCCTTGAGCGAGCGCAGGAGGTTCGCGTTCATGCTCGGGCCATGCCAAGCGGTCCAATCCTCTTGGTCGAAGTAAATCATAACGATTTGCTTGGCCGACTCTTGTGTGCCGCGCAGACGGAAGCGCAGATCGTAGTCCTTGGTTTCGTCGAACATCGGCAAGCTTGCGCCAAGTGCCCAACAAAATAGAATGCGCAGCCAAAGTCCGCGCGCTTTCCAGATCCGGGTGAAGGTCTCCGGCATTTTTCGTTGGGGGGTGGTCGACATGCGACGCAACGTATCAATATTGTCCGTGGAATTCAATTGGTTTGGGCGCCAAAATCGGCCATTTTACTGGGAATGCAAAGACTTGGCGGGTTGCCTCCGGATGCGCAAAAATTTCACGGCGGCGTGATCACAATCGGCAATTATGACGGGCTACACCTCGGGCATCAGTCTCTATTGGCCCGTATGGCCGAGCGGACCGGTCCGCGAGTCGTGGTCACTTTCGATCCTCACCCCACCCAGATTCTACAGCCCGCCCGTTATCTCAAACGGCTGTTCCCGCGTGAAGACTTGAGCGAGCAGTTGCCGGGGTGGGAAGTGGACCTGCTGATGGTATTGCCTTTCGATCAGGCGTTCGCGCGCCTCACGGCAAATGAGTTTTTGGATCGTTATGTTGGCGTGCTTCGGCCTAAGCACATTGTGGCCGGTTACGACTTCGCTTTCGGCAGCGGGCGTGAAGGAACCTTGGACGTGTTGAAGCATTGGGCGGCAGGCCTTGGGACGGAAGTCGACGTAGTTCCACCGCTTCGCATGGGTGGTGAAATTGTCTCGAGCCGCCGGATACGGGATTTGGTCGCAAAGGGCGATGTGTTTGCCGCTTCTCTTTTGTTAGGGCGGCCGTATTATTTGCGCGGCGAAGTGGTGGCGGGTGCCGGGCGCGGAGCCCATATCGGCGTGCCGACGTTGAATCAAAAAGTGGTGAACGAGACTTTGCCGGCGTTGGGTGTGTACGCCTCGCGTGCGCGTTGCGCGGGCAAATCTTTCGCCAGTGTGACCAATGTCGGGACCAGTCCCACATTCGAAAACGGTTCCACGGTCAAAGTGGAAACGCACGTGATCGAAGCCGCCGCCGAATGGCGCGGGCAAGTGATTGACGTCGATTTGATCGAACGGCTGCGTGATGAAAAGAAATTTTCCGGCGTCGAAGAGTTGCAGAAGCAAATTCATAGCGACATCTTGAAGGCCAAGGGAATGCTGGGAGTTCCATGAAAAAGTGGACGTCACTGAGCGTGGTGAATGAGGAGGCGCGTTGGAAGCTGCTGAGCGAAAGCTTGGCCATGGCCGGCGCCGCCAACGAATACATTCCGTGGACTGGCGCCAACGACGGATTTGTCGATGTAAACGCGTTGAGCGCGTTTGATCATGTGAGGGTGAGTAGCCGCCTCGCACCCGACTTGGTCCGCCAGTTGAAAGTGCAATCGTCTTGGACGACGTTACTCGGCGTAGTGGATGGAATGAACAACACCGCGCGCGGCTGGTGGCCGTTGTGTGCGCTGTATGAAAGTTTCGGCAATGTGTTCATCGCCCTAGGCCAAGATCTCGACATGCGCGGCAATGTGTTCATAGCGGGCGCCGGAGGCACGGCACGCATCGCGATCGCGGCGTTTTTCAAAGCCGGATTTCAAAACTTTTTCGTCACCAATTTCGATGAAGAAGAAGCGCAGAAGATGATCCAAGAGGTCCGCGCCAGGTTCTTTGGCCTGACGATCCAATGGGTGGCGATGGAAAAGATCGTCTTGCTCCCGGGCGAGAGTTCGGTGCTGGTCAATTGCACGCCGAGCGTAGAAGAGAACGCGCTTTTGACGGAGCTGTCTTACATGAATTTTTTAAAGCGGCCCGGATTTTTATTCGATGTCAGCCGCAGTCCAAAGCCAAGTGTACTGGTGCAAGAAGCTCACGATGCAGGCGTGCGTGTGATTTCTGGCGCCGAGCTCGCCGCGCAGACAGATGTGCTATGGGCTAAGTGGGGATTCCAAGTCACGCTCGATCTGGCCTCGTACCGCGAAAGCCTCAACGCCGCAATCGCCGCGGGCGGATAGCGCTAGTTCGGCGGACGCTCGTAAATGAACTGGTTATGAGCTTTGCACATGACTCGCAGATTTTCGACCTCCGTCTTCCCGCCGTGCGACCATGGGATGATGTGATCGATTTCGCACATATGCCGCGAAGTGCATCGACGACCGGTGGTCTTGTCGAGGAACGTGCACTGGCCTTGATCTCGGCTCCAGACTATTCTGCGGATTATGCCCTTTGCCAATCTTGTGTCGGGGCTTGATCTAGGTTTATCGTTTTCGCTCTGCGACTTCGGCGCCGAAGCCGCACGGCGTTTTTCAGGATCAATCTTACTTAAGAGTGCTTTCATCGATCTTCCAAAGACTTCAGTTGAGCTCATATTTGCATTCGCGTGCGAAAGTAGTTCGCGGATCCGGTTGAGATCCGACATCATCTCTTCGTCTAATATCAGTCGAAGTTCTGTGTGCGTATCAGATACCCTGCGCGTTCTCTCTTCGGG
>JAYWAE010000376.1:0-3608 GCA_043782715.1 Pseudobdellovibrionaceae bacterium
GGAGTCGCGCGATATGAGGATTCTTTATGCTGGCTTCGCTCGCCGGACTTGATGGTTCAGTTGGAGTTAGAGTTAGAGTACAGTTAGAGTTAGAGTACAGTTAAAGTCGGAGTTTAGTTATTGCCGGAGTTTGGGAATTGGAAATTTGGCTTATTGGGCTTTTTCGGCCTGGATGTTGGTGATTCTGCCCTCTTCGATGTCGTAGGTGACTTCTATGGGGTTGCAGCAGACTTGGCAGTCTTCGATGTAGGATTGGCTGCCGTAGAGTTCTTCGAATACCATTGAGATTTGTTGGCCGCAGTAGGGGCATGTGAAGAATGTTTCGCTCTCGAATTCCATGTCTCACCTTATCATGGCGTCGAACTTATGGTGCCACAATCTGAGACGAAATGGTGTGGCTCGGGCATTAATTCCTTTTAAGCTGTCGAACTCGTTTACATCAAAATATCCCTAAAGCCCGACGAAGAGTTAGTACGGGTAATTTTCCAGGGGGTTTGGAAATGACGAATCGTATGCTTTTACTTATATTCATGGGTCTTGCCTTGGGGTACTCCGGCCTGACCTTGGCGCAAGAACACGTCGACGCCAGTACGGATGCGGAAGAGATGACCGCCGATTCAGAAGCAGCGTTGGCAGAGGCCAAGTTACAAAAGCTGCGGGCTGCGAAGGAAAAAGCGGAAAACGCTCGCACTCTGCGCGAAGCCAACAAAGCTCGCGCTACTGCTGAAGTGAAGCGGCAAGAGGCCGGCAATGAGCTCAAAAAAACTGAGGCTGAACTCAAAGCTCTTATGACGGAACAGGCCCGCATTCGCAAAGAGATCCAGCGTTCTGAGCGCGAGACTCAAATCAGCGAAAAGGCCATTCAAGACGGCCACGCCAAAGTCGAAAAATCCAAGGCCGAGACCGCGACGCTGAATCAGCTGCGTAGCGAAAAAGAAGCCAAAGCCGCGGCCACCGCGAAGATGCGCGAAGAAATCCTGGCCCAAACTAAAACTATTGAGTCGCAAAAGATGCAGGCACTGCTGGCGCTGAACAAAGCCAAAGAGGAAGAGCAGCTCGAGATCGCGCGCCTTGAAAAAACCAAAGTTGACGAAAACGCGAATAAAATCCGCTTGGAGAAAGAGATCGCGGATCTGCGCGAGCGCTACAAAGTCTCGCACGCTCATACTGCGGAGATGGAAGCTTTGGTCAGCAAACAGCGCCAAGCCACGGCCCGCCTTGAAAAGACGGTGAAGACCGGTGAGACCGAAGTCAAAGAAGCGGAAATGAAGGAAGAAGACACGAAGGCCGGACTGACGCCGCAGCAGATTCAAGAAATCGATTTGAAGAAGCCGGTGCAAGTGGCCAAGCCTACCGCCCCAGCACACACCGACGCACCCGTGCCGCAAGCGCAAGTTGGAACGCCGGTTGTTGACTCCGCACCGCCGGTAGCGGCTTCAGCCGGCAATCGTGCGGTCAATACGATCGCCGCCAATGCGCACCCCGTTGCTCAGCTTGGCGCGGCCAGCGCTATGCTTGCCGCCGGTTCGATCACGGCTCCCGCCAGTGCCTCCAATGCGGAAATGGTGCTTAAGTATGATTGCAAAATTCACGACAGCCCCGACCGCAATTCACCTGTGCTCGGTGTGAAGCTGGGCGGTCAAGCCGTCTCGCAAGCCCAAGATCAGCAGCAAGGCTGGGTGGTGTTTCCGTTCACCGGCGAAACCAAAGGCTTCGTTGCAAAAAGCTGCTTCTAGAAAAGACCGAGTCTTCGACTCTACTGAGCGGTACCGCCGCCGTCGCCGGAATCGTAGTTCTGAGGGCTCACGCGCGGCGCCGTCGCAAGTGCGCCCGCTGCGGGCTGGGTGTGAACCGCCGTCGGATAGGCAAAGGCAATGTTGTAGCTCGCCAATTTGTCTTTAGCGGCACAGGTTTTGAGCAGTGTAGCGGCGGCTCGCTGTTCACCGGCGTTCGTCTCAAGGAAGCCAGGCTTGACTACATACTCTCCGCCCGAGTTGGAGATCTCCAAGATTTTGTGATTGTGATCGGCGACCACGACTTTGCTGCCGCCGTTGAAATCTGGGCTGCAAAACATCAAATTCGGAGTGGCCACCCCATTGAAGCCTCCGGCCTCGCCGAGAGCCCCCAGCGCTCCCATAAACCGCTCTTCGCAATTTGCTTTGGCGTCTTCGAGGCATTGCAGATTCGCCGCGAGACCGCTCAATCCCAATATTGCGGACGCCGTGGCAGCAGGATCGCCCGCGTCGAGTGCTGCGACGGCCTGCGGGAGAATCCAATCGATAAAAAAATAGGCTGAGCGTTTGGGAAAAGCCACGCGTTCCACTCCAGTCAGTTGCGCTTCAATGCGAGCTTGAGTGCCTAAGTTGAGTGTGCGGCCGCGGATTGAGAAAAGGCCTTTGCGCAGGTCGATTACTTTGAGCGGCTCGGGTAAACCGCGGAAGTAGACTGATCCTCCTGTCAAATAGGCTCGTGGCAAGGGTTTGCCGGCCAGTTTGGCATTTAGAGTATTGAGGTAGCGGGTGTCCCCTGGGATGGCGCCGATCTTCATAAAGGCAATCCAGCGATTTGCCGTGCCGACCGCGTTGTAAATATCGACCGCCCGGCGGAGTGGCGAGGGCCGGGACGCTCCCGCGAACGCGGGGCCACTCGAAGTTAAAATGAGAGTGAGTGCGATCGCTCTGTTCAACCTGACTGAGTGTACAGCAACACCCATTCCGGCCGTCCTCGCATATGCCGCATCTCCTGGGGTTTGAGCGGATCAAAATGCAACATGCAATGCTGAGATTAGACAAGGTGTCTCAATATGAGACGGGTTTGCCAGCGGCAGTGCCAGCCTTTTTTGCCTAAGGCGTTAGCGATGCGCGCGTTCTATCTCCAACAATTTTGTTTTGCGTTCGACACCTCCGGCGTAGCCGCCGAGTGTTCCATCGGCTGCGATCACCCGGTGACAGGGCACAATTATGCCAAATGGATTGCGGCCGTTGGCGGTGCCGACGGCGCGGGTGGCCTTAGGGTTGCCGATGCGTTCCGCAATATCGCGATACGAACAGGTTTTACCGAACGGGATTTTTTTGAGCTGGGCCCAGACTTTGTTTTGAAACTCGGTCCCGCCGGTTGCAAGCGTGACGGTGAAATGCGTGAGTTCGCCTTTGAAGTAGGCGGCGAGTTCGTGTTCGGCTTGGCGAAGGAATTTCATTTGCGCAGCCTTGCCATCTTCGGCCATGGGGGTTTTTCTTTTGTCGAAGTTGACCCCGGTCAGTCCACCTTCTGAGGCGGTTAGGTAAAGCGGACCTACGGGAGATTTGATCGCAAGTTGTAGCTCGCTCATTCGGAACTCCTTTTGTTTATTTTCGCTATAGGCGTCTTCCCGGACCATTTGGGGGAAGGTAGCACGACTTCGCGGCCATGGGTGGCCATTTTCGAACAGGGCCGACAAAACATCGCCCATCATAGTTTCTGCCTATCGCAAGCATGCGCGCCATTAATTTGTTTAATTGATGGGCCGGGCATACAGCATCACCAGTACTTAAACCTGAGGAGGAAATTTATGCGCAACGTTTTCAGTTCGCTTCTGCTGGCCGGCCTGATGGCCACCAGTTTGGGTGCGG
>JAYWAE010000377.1:0-3597 GCA_043782715.1 Pseudobdellovibrionaceae bacterium
ACAGATTGCGGTCCTGCTCTCAATTTTGGCTGTCAGCGGCTTTTCAAAGGACCTCTTAAGCCGGGTTAGCCTGCCTGCACTGTCATATTACGTCGCGATGGTTTTGATATCGAACCGCATTCAGTATTCCCTGACAAAGAAAGTACGCAGAATTGATGTCGATCCTAAAGAAACACTTAAGAATTGCATCCGTTCACTTGGCTCATTTCTCCTTATTTATGGGATTTTTTATTCGATATATTACGGAGGAATGCAGAGCGCCGAATCGGCTCTCAAATACTTAAGTATCGCTGGCGACGGGCCCTTAGCCGTTGTTTTTTTCATAATTTCAATATCACTCGCTCTAGCCCTCGCCTCAATCGCCCTCATTTCGCCACTCATCATGCGCTTCATGTTTCCTGTGAAGAAAATTGTAGATTCGAATTTGATTTCGATTGTGGAGGACTGCTTTAAACGAGCGGGCGTACCCACACCGACCTTTTGGACAATCGAACTTGATAAATTCAAGGTATTCATTGCTTTGATTTCTGGGCTAAGATTGGGAAGAGGACCGTTCCGACAGGCGATGTTTGTCAGCCGCGGTCTTATCGAAAATCTTACGCCCAAAGAGCTCGAAGGTGTTGTGCTTCATGAAGCGAGTCATCTCGCTCTCAATCACATCCCAAAACGAATGGTGGTCAGCATTCTAGCAGTGCTCATTAGCTTATTTCCCACAATTGCAATTCTAACGACGAGTGCGATATTTCTCCGAGAATCCTACGCAGCATTAATTCATATTCTATGTTTTGCTTTTTCATTCGCTCTACAAATTTTTATCATTCGTCGCATTGTTTGGTATCAAGAAATGGAAGCAGATACCCATGCCGTCGCAGTATTGGGCGCCGATTTCGAGGCCTTTTCAAGTGCCCTTCGCAAGATCATGACAATGAATGGTAATCATCTCAATAAACCAGACCCACAATCCTATTTCTGTGCGGCTAGCGCCCATCCCACCGTAGAGAAGCGCATTAAAGTTATCGCCAACCGATTGGCTAAACAGCGAAGTCGAATTCAAATGTATTCTAAATGGGAGATGTGGACAGATCTTGTAGCCGGTAGGGGACGCTTTGCAATCGGCGCCATCACTGTATTTGCTATTTTTCTTCTAGGAACTTGTGCGTTCACTTTCTTTCCTCGCTATGAATTTCGCACGGCTATTCTCAACGGAAAGTTGAGTGAGGTTCAACGACTCGTTGGCCGTGGAGTGGATTTGAACGGCATTGAAATGGTCAGTGAGAGTACCCCACTCATGTCGGCTGTTGAATCCGACAATGTGGAAATCATGCAACTTCTATTGGACCGTGGGGCCAACTTGAAAGCCACCGATGTCAATGGGCGGGACTATCCTCTCATACGTATCGCTGCCCGCAATGGTCATCTCTATGTGATCCAATTCCTCAAAGAAAAGGGTTTAAAAATAAATACGACGGATGAAAAAGGTAATGAGCCTTTAGTATACGCCGCCCACCAAGGACATTTACAGGTAGTAAAATATCTCATTGAGAACGGCGCCAACTATAAGCAGCGTAATCATTGGGGCGACAACGCCATTCTCGCCGCAGCCTCTGGAGGCCATGTGGAGACTGTCCAGTACCTGATCGGCCTTGGTGCAGATATCAATGATCGGGATGATCATCACTCGACGCCATTGCTTATGGCATCCTATCACGGACACATCGAGGTCGCGAAGTTTCTCATTGAAAAGGGCGCTCGCCTGGACGAGCTTGATGGCGACGGAGATTCGGCATTGGCTGTCGCAAAGCTCCACCGCTTTCCGGAGTTGGAGCATTTATTGATTGTAGCGGGCGCGAAGATTGGTTCTCGCCAAAATAAGCGTGTGATTGCCTCCGCAGAGGAGCGTAGCCTCAACAAGTGACAAAAAGGAACTTGGTCGAGGTAGTCGCCGCAAGCCACATTTTCTTAGGCAGCCAGAACAAACTCCGAAAACGTGGAGATAGGTGCGGCGGCTTTTCGCCGACCTTGATTGCGCAATTGGACAAGGGGCTGCGGGATTTTTGGACTTGTCCAAGTCGGACATCGTTAAATATAGTTCATGACCCTTTCCTTTGAGGCCGTTTCAGCGGACAATCAAGTATGCTTGCCTGGACACTTGGCATCTTTATTTTCTGCTTTCTATTTGAACGAATCTTCGTCGGCTGGAAACTGCCACATGTCAAATCGTGGTGGCCTAGAGTTTTGGTCATCAATGCCATTCGGCTGGGTGTTGTGACTTTAGCGGGCATCACGTGGGAAAAGTGGTTTGCCGGTAGCTCTTTATTTCAGCTTTCACTTTTGCTCCCGCGGGCGATCTCGCTCCCTTTCGCCATCCTGGCTGCGGGTGAAGCGACGAACTTCGGGTTATGTGCCCTAAGGTCGATTCACTGAAGCGATAAATTCATTGAACAGATCTTCTCGCCCTTCATCTTTGAGCCATTTTTTGATTTTCTTGTCTTCAAACGGATGGTGTTTCGCCACGAGTACGGCTTGATCGAAGAGTGAACGCACCTGATCGTAAATAAATGCACTTAGCCGGTCTCGAATGCAATCTGTCGGGGTCAGCAGCATTAGCTTTTGGCCTTCGACGGTTATTGTTTGCGGTTTGATTTGTAGATCATCTCCGATTCCGAGCGGCCCCGATACGGATTGAATGTAAAACTGCATGCATTTGGGATTTCTATAGTGCATATCCTTCTTTTTGAATCCGATTTCGGCCATGGCTTGGTCTAGCTGAGCGATGGAATCTTCGTAAGTAAGCAAATCGATGTCACCCGATTTGTAAAGGCCGTCGGTGTAGATGGATACCACTGCTCCTCCGACAAGCACGGATTGAATTCCGCGCTTGGCGAGATGCCATCCGACGTAGGTCCAAAGTTCTTTTTCGTCGCATTCGGCCCAGTCAGGCTCTTTCATAGGACAGGCTTGCCCCGTTGGCGCGGCCTCCGGCGTGGAGCAAACATTTTCTCGCGCTTTTCGAGGGGCATAGAGTCGTACACCCTTTTTATGAGTTCTTTGACCGGGGAGGTGAGCGAAAATCGATCGTTGAACTTGTAGACTCGGGTTCGCCCAACGATTTTGGCGGTCAGTATCTGAGCTTTTTCAAATCGGTCGAGCTGCTGAACGACAGGATTGTTGGGGATTTTAAAATCCTTCGAAATCGCCGAGGGATAACTTTCCCCATAGTGGTAAATATGAAGCAATACTTTTTCTGCCGTTTTGTTGCCGAAAATGCCTTCTAACATGAGGTTATTATTTACCAGGAAGTGGTAAATATCTACCAGAAAATGGTAAATGGGGGTTGTTCACAGATTAGGGTGGGCCGGATTTGCTCGGGCGTCCTGCCCTCGTCCCTCGCGGGACTCGCCTGGTGGCTCGCTCCCTTTCGCCATCCTGGCTTCGGGTGAACCGACGACGCTCCCACCCGCACAGATCAAATCCGGCCCCCGCAACCACCGTGCTGCAGAGGCTCTTCTCGGTTGATGGTGGGACGCAGTGCTTCTTGGGCGTCCAAGAAAAGCTGCGTCATTGATGGATGAAAAGGGATCCAACCAACCCCAAGAA
>JAYWAE010000378.1:0-3592 GCA_043782715.1 Pseudobdellovibrionaceae bacterium
GTTCAGGTAGGCGGCTGGACGCCAATCGCGAAAACCGGCGCGGCCTTCCAGCGTAGCGTCGCCTTCGAAAACCCAAGCCCCGTGCGGCCACGACTTGCGCTCTTGCAGAATGATGCTGGAAGTGGCGCCGACGCGCGAGTTGAACACCAGCCAAGGCACGCCGGTGTCGAGGATGTCTTTGACCGTCCAGCTATGGTGGTTGGCGTGCGTGGTCAGGATCACGATGCCCGGGCGAATGGCCGAGGCGTTGAGCGCGACTGGGAAGGTGTCGGCGTCCATATGATCGGTGGCGACGATATCGTACAGCCATTTCAACATCAAGGCCGCACGTTCGTCTTCGCTGGCTTTGGAGTCAAAACGCTTCATCGTATTGGAGATCAAGCCGGCGCCCGACGGATCGCTGATGACGAAGGGCAGGCGGCGGATGAAGGAGTAAATAAAACGCATTGAGTAGACCGTGTCGGCGCAATCCACGCGGTTGCCGTAGAAGGGATTGACGGTGGACGAGCCGGGCAGAGTCTTTTGACTAAAGAAATTTTTGCTCCAGCTTGCCCTTACCCAACGGCTGTACTGCTGCTCCTCATCGGCGCTCCACGCGCGTTGGTTGACCCACACTGCGGCCTGCGCGGTCGAGGCCGCGATCAGCACCAATAAAATAATAAGAGGGATCTGATAACCTTCACGGGATTCTCCTTGTTCACGCGCGTTCGATAGGTGGAACGCCGTGGTTTCTACTGCAATTCATACACCTACACCTAGTGACAGCCTATTGTCGTTCAATAGTGACGTAAAATGTCAGTTCTACAGTACCATCTCTAAAACTTCGACATCCAGGGGTGGCATAACACTTGCCCTTAGTCCGGCTGGAGTCCTGTGGCTCATGGGGAGTTTTGGGACGGTTTTTACACGGGTAGTTCGCTGGTAAAGCGATCACCTTCTTTGGGAGAAGTCATGGATACCAACACCAGCTTTTTCGGCTCGATCGTTAATTTCTTTGTGACCGGCGGATTTTGGATGTTTCCAATTTTCGTGGCACAAGTCGTGTCTTTGGCGATCATCGCCGAGCGCGTGACCCGCTTGTACCTGCAGCGCCAACCGAATCTGCGCGGCCAGGCCAACCTGTTCGAGGCCGACATTAAAAAAGGCAATCTCGATCGCGTTCTGATTCAAGCCCGCAGCTTGGATCGCTCCTCGGCTCTGCGCAATGTCGTCGAAGCCGGCGTCTCGGCCGCCCAAAACATGGGTGGACGCGAAGAAGTGCAAGCCAAGATGGACGAAGTCTTGTTGCGCGAACAAAGCAAACTCGAAGCCCGCGTGGAATTTCTCGCCATGCTCGGCAACGTCGGTACACTTCTGGGCCTTCTCGGCACGATCGTCGGTATGATTCGCTCCTTCGCCGCTATCTCGCAAGCGGACCAAATGACGAAAGCCACTTTGTTGGCGGCGGGCGTTTCGGAAGCCATGCACGCCACTGCTTATGGATTGATCATGGCCATCCCGGCTCTGGTCATGTACTCGGTGCTGCAAAACCGTATCAACAAGTTGTCGGACGACATGACCCAGTCGGCTCTGCGCGTTTTCAACTTGCTCGGTTTCCACTACGACTCGGTTCCGTCGCGTAAAGCTTCGGAAAAGTAATCGCGTTTTGAGAGCCGCTTGAGGCGGCGCTCGTAACTTAGAGCAAACGGAGTCTGCTATGCACGTCGCTACTAGAAAAAAAGGCCGCAAGAAAAATACCAATTTCGAGTTAAACCTCGTTCCGTTCATCGATGTGCTTTCCACCTGCATCTGCTTCTTGTTGGTCACCGCCGTCTTTATCAACCTCGGCTCGTTCCATGTGAGCCAGGCCGTCGGCAGTGAGAAGAATCAGGCAGCGAAACCCTCGGGCAACGTGACAGTTTCCCTCGGCGGGCACGGCGACATCCGTTTTGAAGTCAAAGACGTGAAGGGTCTCGCTAAATCCGAGTCCCTAACCACGATTACGGGCGACCAAGGTAAAGTGAATTTTAAACGTACGGAAGAGTGGATCAAAGCGTTCGTCTCGCACTACAGCGATGTGAAGACCGTTTTGCTCATGCCCAATCCGTCTTCGAAGTATGACGACCTGATTCAGCTAATGGCCCAATTCAAGGCCTCGCAGATGGATCAAATCGGCATCGCTCCGCTATAGAATATTGCGGGACCGCTAGGCGGTCCCTGTGAAGGGAAAAGTATGTTGAACAACGCCCGTCCTCTCAGCAGCACGCAACTCGGCTCCGCCCTCGGCGGCACGTCGATGATGCGTCCCAAGCCCGGTGGCCGCACGAAACGCAACGCCGTAGCCGGATTGATGCTCACCTCGTTGGTCGATGCTTTCTCGATTCTGGTGATTTTCTTGATCATGAATCACTCCGCCAACAACGAAATCGTCAACGTCGGCGACAAAATCAAATTGCCGCAGGCGATGGACAGCCAGTTTATCCAGAACGGCGTGGTCGTGCGCATCGAAGGCCGCAAGCTGATGGTCGAAGACAAAGAGATCTCGGTGGGCGAATTACTCCCGCAACTCAAGCAGTTGAATTCGAGCGCCGAAGTGGCCAAGCGTGAAGGCTTGATCATTGTCGCCGACCGCAACATGGACTTCGCCGACCTGAGCCCGGTGATCCTGGCCGGTTCGCAAGCCGGATTTACCAAGTTCAAATTCGCCGTTATCCGTAGAGATTAGCCCCCATAAAGAAAAATTTTCGTGGTCCAAATCAAATGGACCACTTTGTACCAAATGGGCTTGTGCGCGCCCAGCTTCTCCCTCTAAGTTGCGCGCATGAACAAGCCTGTGAACCAATCCGTCCTGCGTGAGCTGCTGAATGAGCAGTTCGCCCGGCGCCGCTTGAAGAACCCCGCGTACTCGATTCGCGCGTTTTCCCAGCGTCTCGGAGTCAATCACTCGGCTTTGTCTGAGATCATCAACGGCAAACGCAAGGTGGGCCCAAAGCTGGGGCGCCGGCTCGCGGATTCGCTGATGCTGGAAGAAGACCTGCGCCGCGATTTGTTTTTGCAAACGCGCAAATCCGCGCGTGATTCTGCGGTGCTGGAAGCCGACCGCTATAAAATGATCGCCGACTGGTATCACTTCGCCATTCTCTCTTTGGCTGAGACGAAGGGCTTTAAGAGCGACGTTCAATGGATCGCCCGGCGTCTAGAGATCACGGCGTCCCAAGCTAAAGAAGCTGTAGGCCGTTTG
Source organism: Pseudobdellovibrionaceae bacterium (assembly GCA_043782715.1). Taxonomy (GTDB): domain Bacteria; phylum Bdellovibrionota; class Bdellovibrionia; order Bdellovibrionales; family UBA1609; genus JALHOQ01. The sequence continues at coordinate 3,221 of JAYWAE010000378.1, forward strand.
GTTCGCTTAGGGTTGATGAAGCAGTCCCGCTCGCGCCTCACGGTGACCGGGCGCGCTTTCTCCTCGCCGGATCACGTGAGCGACACGGCCGTGCGCCAGACTCACCATCAATATTTAGAGATGGCGCAGGCGGCGCTTGAGCGTGGCCAAATCGAGCAGCGCGACTTCACCGCGATGACCATGGCGATCGATCCGGCGAAGCTGCCCGAGGCGAAACGCCGCATCCGGGAGTTCCGCGACGAACTTTGCGCCTTTTTGGAATCCGATAAAAAGACCGAAGTTTTTGAATTATGTTTACAACTCTTTCCCTTATCAAAAGAGGTTTAAAATGAAGGCTCTATTGTTCGCGATCACCTTGTTCCTAACAATTCC
>JAYWAE010000379.1:0-3586 GCA_043782715.1 Pseudobdellovibrionaceae bacterium
CGGACGAACGTGTGTATGAGCCCGTGGAAATCGCAATTAAATATTCGGGATATATAAAGCGGCAGAGTGAAATGGTCGATCAAGCCAAGCGAATGGAAGATCTCACTCTTCCCTTGCAGATTGATTACGGCTCGGTCCGTGGTCTTTCACGCGAGGAAGTTGAAAAACTGGAGAGAATCAGGCCGCGCTCCCTAGGTCAGGCCCAACGCATTAGTGGTGTCAATCCATCCGCGATTCAGGCACTATTGGTTTTCCTAAAAGGACGCGCAGTCCAGGAGTGCTAAGTGAGTTCCCGATACCGCCCACCCACCAGTGTGCCGGTGCCCCAGAAAACGCCTGAAAAAAAATCCGAGGATACAAACGCGCTGTGGCGCATACAAGAATGGTTTAGTGACCTTGCGCCAGAAATTCTTGAGCGGCTTCGGCTCTATCATTCAGAGCTGCTGCGTTTTAACTCTAAAGTAAATTTAGTCTCTCGCAATACTGAGCGAGATGCAGACGAAGTCCATTTTGCCGACTGCATTTTGGCTACAAAGGCGCTTCTTTCTGCCGGGTTAGATAAGCGTGTATTTGATATTGGTTCTGGCAATGGTTTGCCCGGACTGGTGATGGGGGTAATGGATCCAACTCGCGATTTCGTATTGGTTGAAAGCGATGGTCGCAAGTGTGAGTTTCTAAAACATGCTGTTCAGATACTGTCTCTGAAAAATGTGAGTGTTATGAATGTGCGGTTTGAAACGCTGGCTGGCCAGGGAGTGACTTGTGCGGTTTCGCGCGGTTTCGCTTCTATTTCTAAAACTGTTTTGGCCTGCAATAAGATTTTTGCCAAGGACGGTAAGTTCTTTCATTTAAAGGGCAATAACTGGTCAACGGAGATTGCTGAACTTCCCTCTCAGCTTATTGCGCTGTGGGAGCCTAAATTAGTTGGCGAATATACTCTTCCGGTTACCCAAGCTCGCCGTGCCGTCGTGATGACTGAGAAAAAATACTGATGTTCCACGTGGAACATCACTCTTCGGCTTTGGCAGTCTGCTTAGCCTTTTCCTCTTTGCCAGAAGACTTTGATAAACGAGATTGGAGTTTGGGTACTCGTGAGTTCCAATTCAAGTTTACTTCATTGAGGCGCATATTCACTTGATAGTCTGAGTACTCAGATGGATCTGGCCACGCCTTATTTTTTGCAAATGCCTCTTTATAAGTAATTTTGTCGACAATCTTCCGCCGATTCGCGCGAATCTTGTAATAGCGAAGCTTTTGATCGAGGTCCAAAGCCATGCGCTTGGACTTTTCGAGGTCTCTTTCGGCATTTCGTCTTTCGAGGGTGTTAGGCTCTGATTTTCTTAGCGAGACATCGAGGTCCGATTGCTTTTTTTTCTCTTCCTCTATGCTCTTCTCGGCGGATGCAGCTCGGCTGTCGAGATCCTTCCAAATGGGATCAAGTAACTCCGGGTTTGGCTCCTCTTTCTTACAGCCAAGTACCATGAATAGGAGCAGGAAGAATATCGTACGTGTCGAGCGCCTCATTTTGGCTGGACTCCCCTAGTTCTACATGGAACAATCGGCAAAGTGCTCGAAAACATTGAATCGAATACACGCTGACATCGCATGAACATCATCTAGAGGGGTAGTGGGGAATGGCTAGAATCATATGCGTGGCTAATCAAAAAGGCGGAGTAGGCAAAACGACTACGTCAGTCAACCTTGCCGCGGCGCTTACAGAAGTGGGTAAGCGAGTACTCATCGTAGACATGGACCCACAGGGCAACGCGTCAAGTGGGCTTGGCGTCAAGAGATATGAGAATCAAGAAAACAATGTGTACCAAGTTTTAATTGGCGAAAAGCCAATTGCCGAGACTATCCAGGCTACTCAAGTAAAAGGTCTAGATATTATTCCGGCGAATCCTGACCTCGTAGGCGCTGAAATCGAACTCGTGGACATGCCCCAGCGTGAGTATCGGCTGAAGCATGCGCTTCACCAGATTCGCGCCAACTACCACTATATATTAATAGATTGTCCGCCTAGTCTCGGACTACTCACGGTGAATAGTCTCTCGGCAGCCGAGACCTTCCTGGTTCCTTTACAGTGTGAGTACTATGCACTGGAAGGTCTTAGCCAGCTGCTAAACACCGCTGGATTAATTAAGAAAAGTCTAAATACCGAACTCAGAATCGAAGGCATTGTGCTGACGATGTTCGATGCGCGCAACAATCTGAGCCATCAGGTGGTTGCCGAAATCCAATCGCATTTTGGTGATAAGGTTTTCGCCGCAATCATTCCGCGCAATGTTCGCTTAAGCGAAGCACCAAGCCATGGCCAGACCATCTTCCAGTATGACCCAAAGTCGATTGGCGCCAAGAAATACAAAGAATTGGCGGAAGAGCTGGATATGCGAGTGTACGGAACCGGCACCACGGAAAAATTCCAACCCGCGGTGACACCGCCCGAGCGTGAAAGTGATGGAGAAATACATGTCTGAGCAAACGCAGCAAAAAAACTCAACAAAGGCCAAGGGCCTTGGACGTGGATTGGGCAGCTTGCTCGGTGGCGACGAGGGAGCCTTTTCAAAGACCACTCCCGCGGCCGAACAATCGTTGCAAGCTTTGAGCGAAAAATTGCCCAGCCGCGCGGAACCCGCTCTGCGAGAAGGTTTCATAGAAAAGTCCGCGCCAGCCCCGGCACCCCAGCCGCTCGCACCTGCCGTTCCAGCGCACTTGCGCCTTTGGCAAATCCCGATCGAAAAGTTAGAAGCCAATCCCAATCAGCCTCGGCAAATTTTTGACAAAGAGGCTTTGCAGGAACTGGCCAACTCGATCAAAGAAAAAGGCATTATCCAGCCGCTTCTCGTGCGCAAGAAAGGCGATGACGGATTTGAAATCATCGCCGGCGAACGGCGATGGCGTGCGGCCCAACTCGCTGGCCTTAAAGAGGTTCCTGCCCTCTTAAAGGATTCAGAGGACCGCGAAGTCCTCGAGCTGGCGCTCATCGAGAACATCCAACGCGAAAACTTGAACGCCGTGGAAGAAGCGGAAGCTTATGATTTTCTTATAAAAAAATATAACCTGACTCAGCAAGAGCTGGCTCACAAGGTCGGTAAGGACCGGGCCACCGTAGCCAACGTCTTACGCTTGCTACAGCTAGATCCCGGCGTTCGACAAATGGTGTCAAGAGGCGAGCTCTCGCTCGGACAGGCGAAGGTCCTGTTGGCGATTGGCGATCCCAAGCTGCAAGAGGAGCTGGCTAAGAAGGCGCTAAAAAATGCGCTCAGCGTTCGCGCCTTAGAAAAGCTGGTTCTAAAGGCTAAAATCGCCCCTGCCGAAGCTATTTTGGACGACAATCAAGATGCGCGCACCAAGGCCGCCGGAAATTTGGGCGAGGAATTGCAGAAGTTGGTCGGCTCCAAGGTGATTCTCGATTACTCTGAGGGTAAGGGAAAGATCGCGATCCACTTCTACTCCGACCTGGAGCTGAATCAGATCGCCGATAAGCTAAGGAGCGCATGGCAGAAGTAGAAACCCAAGGAGATGTGACCGCGCTTTTGGAAAAAGGCGCCTCGTTCGATGGCCGGCTAACCTTTGAGGGTACGGT
>JAYWAE010000380.1:0-3583 GCA_043782715.1 Pseudobdellovibrionaceae bacterium
TGGCCGGGAATGCTGCTCAAGGTGAAGGTCAGTGCCGCCATGAATACGGCGTACATTGGAACTACCTGTTTATAATTAAGCGCCATAGCGGCCTCCTCCGATTACGGCAAAGAAATCCCTTCGCCTACCCCGCAATAGTCCAAGATCCAATCCAAGCGGCCAGGACAACATTAAACTATTGAAATTTATGGTAAATTTATGAAAATACGAGATTTCGCTCAGGCGGCCGCTCTGTCTATTAGTTCCGCAGGTGGGGTAGGAGCAGGGGTGATTGCTCAAGGTAAGCGCCCACTTAAGAGCGTCAACAGCGCTAACACCCCAACGGCCGGAATTCGGTCTCTGGTCTCTGTATGCGGTGATCTGAGTGCGGAGCTCAGTATTTGATATCAGATATCAGATATCGGATATCGGATATCGGATATCGGATATCCGACTCTTAAGATCAGACTCTTACGATCAAACTAGAAAAAAACCCAGGGGTTTAACCCCCTGGGCCTTGCCACCACCATCGCCGGATGTGGTCTTTTATGTTTTCTGAGATGCCGTACAAGATGCGTTCGAGCTGTTATCTAGAAGCTGATGGCGGCTTTTGTCGTAAATCCATAAACGGGTTTGTTGTCGTTGGGGACGCCGGGGGTGCTGCTGCCCTTCCACATGGCGCCGGGTAGGAGTAAACCGAATTCATTGACCCACTGCACGCCCTTGCGCGGAGTGAAGTTCACGGCTACGTCCCATTCCGTACCAATGTCCTTGGACACCGCTTGCCCTTTGATCGCGTTGGTCTGTGTCCAACCGGTGATCAATGTGTTTTGCAGTCCCCATTTTTCGCTGATTTGATACTTCGCCGACGGCGCAACGTACATTACGTTGCTGATGGCTTCCACATCGGCGCGGTTGACGTTGCCGTTCGCGTCGTGCGTGGTGCCGGTCAACGAACTGCGTGTGCGGAAGTAGTCTTCCTCACCTAGCGCGTGGTTGAAAAGCAGCAAAGCGACGTCGTAGTTGCGGTTGAAGGTGAAACCTTCAAACTTCGCGTCCGTGCTGGGATCGTCGCCGGTGGCGACGCCGGATTTGAGGCCCCACTTCCAGCGCGAAGCTTCCGGACGATATTCGAGTTCGCCGGCAATGCCGAAGCCACTCCAGGTGACTTTTTCGCCGCCGACTGTTTTGACGCCGTTCTCGCCACTTTCAAATGTCGCTTCGAGACCCGCGCGGAAGAACTGCGTGTCTTTAAGTGCGTAAATGCTGACGGTGCGTGAATTCACGCCGGTCATGTTGTCCGCTCCGATGCCGCCCATCTCATTGGCGCCGAGAATCGGGGTGTCGCTGCCTTGATCGCCGCCTTTGCGCAGGCGATAGAACACACCCAATTCCAAGTCAGTGTCGGGATTTTCGTATTGCACCTGAATCATATAGTCATCGATGTCGTCGGAGGCGCCGATATTGCTCTCACTCGGCTTGCCGAACATGGGCAAAAAGTAGAGGTTGCCGACGACGAATTTGTAACCGACGAGATCGCGCGTGTCGTACCAGTGGTCGAACAACCCACGGCCGGCGTTGTAGGTCATGCCCAAGCCGAAGTGCAAGGGTGCGCGCCCCGCGATGAGTTGGCCGTACTCGTGATTATAAGTCAGATAGAGTTGCGAGACTTCGAGTGTCTCGGCTTTTTGCGTGCGCGACAATGCGTTGGAAGTCGCGGGGCTGGCTGCCGGCTGAGTGGGAGTTGGTCCACCGACGCCGCTGCCGAAAATCTGGCCCATTTGCGAGTTGGGTTCCGCCACGCTGTTGAACAAATCGAATTGCCCGTAGATCGTGAAGCCATCCCCGGCCACGATTTTCGGGCGCAGCTCCAAGTGGCTTAGACCATAGGCTAGTTCACGTTTGCCCGAGCCGCGCATTTCTGAATTGTTGATTTGATTGCCTTCGATCCGGTAGACACCATTCCACTCGATATCGCCTGCAAAGACTTTAGAATTACAAAACAGAGTTGAAAGACTGAGGATCAGAGTACCGAAAAAGACTGGATAATTCCGCATCACACCCGCCTAAAGCAAATTTGCGCTCAGACTAGCATCCGACCTTGCTCAGTCAATTGAAACATTAGGTTGCCATACATTACAACAGGTCTGTGATGACCAGGCGGATCAATCCGTGCACGCGAAACGTGCACATGAATGAAAAATAATTATGTCACGATTCCAAGCACGTCTTCTTCGCGCAAGATTAAAACTTCCTGCCCGCCAACGTCGATCTTAGTTCCCGACCATTCGGAGTACATCACGCTGTCACCGACAGTGACGTCGAGCGGACGGAGTTGGCCTTTTTTATTGCGGCGGCCACGGCCTTTCGCCAGGACGGTGCCGCGCACGGGACGATCGTTCACAGTCCCCGGAATAATAATTCCGCCCGCAGTCTTAGTCGCCGGCGCCTCCGGCTGAACAACCAAGCGATCGTCCAAAGGCGTAAATTCCGCCGACCAGTTTTCCATCTTCGGCGAACGGCTAGGCGCAGGATTAGCAGCCTTCACTATTGGTTTAGTTTTGGCGCTCATTTTTTTCGGCGCCGGTTTGCCGGATGCCTTCTTGCCCCCGGCCGGCTTCTTCGCTTTCACAGGTGCAGACTTCTTAAACAGTTTCGCTTTCTTCTTACCCGCCATGGCGTTGCATCTCCTCTTCAAAATATTTTCCGTACATGATGTCCCACTCGGGCGTGCCCTCAGCCACTCCGCGCTTGAGCGAGGCGACTTTGGCTTTTACTTTCTGATCGACGGCTTCAACGGCTTGTACGAATTGGTTCAAGCCCTTTTTGCCGGCTCGCAAAGCGGCATCGTCGTCGGAATAGTCGACGATGTCGTCGTTCCAGATGCCGTCGACGACCAGGCGGGCAAGGTGACTAACGCGTTCTTCGCTGAGAATCATAGAATGATCCCTTTCTCTTTCGCCAAACGCTTTTTGAGCATCGGGAACATCTTGTAGCGCTGAAAGCCTTCCGGAGTCTGGCGCTCGAGGTCGTCCATCATGCGGTTGACCTCGCGATCCAGCTCTTGCTCGCGCGTGAAATCGGCGCGAATGATCGCCGCCGCCCGCTCCGCTACGACATCTTCTTTTTCTTTGAAGGTGATCACCTGTTGCTCTTTGAGCCCCTTGAGGATCGCCTGCGCCATTCTTTGCATTTGCTTGTCGGAGATTTTCATTCGTACTCCTTAAGTGCGGCCTTTGACTAAAGACATGCGCCATCCTAATGTCAAGCGACGATGGGGCGACGAATTCAGATTCTAACCGGAACAATCCTCGCGCTGTGCGGGCTGTTCGCCTTTTCGGTCATGATTTACATTTCGATGCACGACAAAATCACCCAGCGCCTGCAGAAGGGTTGGGTCATTCCGCCTTTGGAACTCTACTCGCAGGGTTATCACATCGGGCTGGGGCGCCGCTTTCCGCTGCAGGGTGTGACTGAAGAGTTGAAGCGCCGCGACCTGCATGTGGAGCGCGATTACTACATCGGGGACCGGCAGATATGTGAGCAAGCCGCGGGCACGCCGCTCAAAGACACTTCGACCCATTGCTTCTGGCTCAAAAAACTC
>JAYWAE010000381.1:0-25038 GCA_043782715.1 Pseudobdellovibrionaceae bacterium
GCTTGGGCGCAGAGCTGGCCGGCGAACTCCGCGGCCGACAAATTGCCGTGGCCGGGCGTACTGTCGAGCCCGATGAACCGCCGGCAATTGTCTAAAAAACTCAAGCCAACTCCAGAATCGATTTCTCAATCACCTTTTTGGCCACTGCGATTTCTTGTGCGCTGATGATCGCCGGAATCAAAAAGCGAATTCGATACGGGTCGCTGCCGCAACCAAAGCAGATCAAGCCATTCTTGAACAGCGTCTTGAGCAGCAGTCCTTGTTTCTCTTTGCTGCCGTCGAGTGTCGTGACGGCCACCATCAGGCCCATACCGCCGGCCTCACGCAAAAGGCCTTTGCAGGTCGTTTCGTTGAGGTCGTTGAGCATGCTTACGAAGTCGTTGTGGATCTGCAAAACTTTTCCGCCGGCGCCCATGTAGCCGTCTTGTTCCATGATCGTGAGAATTTCTAGCCCCGCACGCATGGCGGCCGACGAACCCGAGAACGTGCCCCCGAGAAGTCCGGCGTCGGGTTTGAAATCTTCAGCGAAGAACGTCGCGCCGTCTTGCGCGGTTTTGGCGATCGTGCACAGATCCACGTATTCACCTATGCCGAGCGTTTCGTAGGCGAAGAAGTTACCTGTACGCGTGAAGGTTTGAATTTCATCCGCCCAAACTGGAATGCCTTTGGATTTACAAAACTCGAGCAGCGGTACATAGAACTCGTGATTGGCGGCGCGGTAGCCGCCTTCACCGAGCATTGGCTCAAACACGAAACAACAAATATTGTTTTCGTGTTTAGACACATGCTCTTTCATCGCATTCAATGTCGCGTCTTTCGGCCCTTTCGCATCATAGAACGGCAGGCGTAGAATTTCTTTGTAATCCGGAATACCGACCTTGAAGGCCGCGTTGTCGGTGATTTCGGTCATCATCGTGGTGCGGCCGGCGAAGGCATTTTTGAAAGTCATGATCATGCGCGTGCCCGTTTTTTTCTGGCGCGCCATTTTCAGTGCGTTTTCATTCGCCATCGACCCGCAAGTGGCGAGCCAGCAATACTTCAATCGGCTGTTCTTGCTCGCCAGCTTCAACAATTTTTCACTGAATTCGCGATACTCTTGATTCGGCTGCAGGTTGCCTTGCTGAACCACGTCCGAAAGCGCACCGGCTAAAGCGGCCCGGATCACGCGCGGATGCGAATGCCCCAGCAAATGAATGCCAATGCCGTTGATTAGATCCAGTTTCACGCTGCCATCGGCGAGTTCCACGTAGCAACCACGGCCGACGCCACTACCGAGATAATTGTAGTAAAGCGGCCGGCTGCGAACGGCACCGAGCGAGTCGATGTCTTTCTTCGCCTGAGCTTCAAGTGCCGTGTCCGGGCCTTTGATGCCTTGGATACGTTGGCTGTAACTCATGGCCTGCTCGACGAGCGAGTCTAGAAGGGAATTAATCTGCGGCGAATTGCGCAATTGCTGGCCAAGTGTTTCAGTGGCCGCGTCGGATTTTTGCGCGCGATGCGTTTCTTTCATGGCGGGGTTTCCTTTCCGGTTTTTCAGTTTACTCTTGATCCCTTCGCCCGTAAACTTTTTCGCATGTTGCGCAGCCTATTCTACCGGACTTTTTTATGCTTATGCATCGGCTCGGTTGGCGCCGTGTGGGGCGCCGGTTCCGCTCCTGCAGAGGAGCTCTTCCAAAAAGGCCTTTCCGCTTATCAAAACAAGCAATATGCCGAAGCGCGCGAGAGCTTTCAGAAGCTGCTGGACCTCGGGGCCACTGAAGGCACTGTCAGCGTGGCGGTCATGCATAATCTGGCTTTGAGCGCACTTCAGCTCGACCAGAAGGCCTTTGCACTCGCTCTTTGGCGCAAGGCATTAGCCGTCGAGCCGGAATACGCGCCCGCCCGTCGCGGCCGCGACATGCTCGAGGGAAAAATGCAGATGCGGACGCTCGAGCGCGACGGAATGGGTCTATGGATGCATCGCACGCTGGAGTCGATGTCGATTTATGAGCTCTTGTGGTTAACCGCATTCACGCTCGCCGTTACCGGTGGACTTGGCTTACGCTATTTAGGGGTGCGGCGTAACGCGCTCGAAGCTGAGCTGCCACTGCCGCCGTTCCCGGTGGTGGCGGTCGTCGTTGGATTTCTACTCGTTTTTTGCCTGTCCCTTGCCGGTTTGAAAGTGCGCGACTCGATGTCGGCCCGGGCAACCGTAATCGCGGACAAAGTAAGTGCGCGCGCATTGCCCACCGACGACGGGGTGGGACTTTTTGAAATCGCGGCTGGCTCGGAAGTGCTGGTGCGCCGGCGGCAAGAAGGCTGGACGCAGGTGCAAAGTGGCGACGGAGGCAGTGGCTGGGTACGCGACGCTGAAATTTTGATCACAGCGGGGCGCTGAACATGACCAAATATGTCTGGGATAATTTTTTCCGCAAGTCGGATCAGGACCAAGAGGTGCTCGAAGCGCTTCGCCAAACGTACATTTTCAGTTCGCTCACCGGCAAAGAGCTGGGATTCGTCAAAGACACCGTGCACGTGCGCGCCTTCAAGCCGGGCGAGAGTATTTTTCGCCAAGGGGAAGTCGGCGTGGGCATGTACGTGCTGCTCAAGGGCACGCTGGAAATTTTCGTGGATCATTTCGGCGACGAAAAAAATCCCGTACGCAATCAACTGATTACGCGCTTGAAGGCCGGCGACTTTCTCGGCGAACTCTCGCTGGTCGAACATAACTCGCGGCGCACGGCCACGGCCGTCGCCAGCGAGGAAAGCATGCTGATCGGTTTTTTTAAACCAGACTTGTTTGAAATCCTCGACCGCCAGCCCGCGACCGGAGTCAAGATCCTACTGCGCCTGTCGGAAGTTCTCGGTCGCCGATTGAAAGAGACGACCGTCAAAGTGACGGAACTCAAAACCGACCTGCGCCGTGTGGCGGGACCCGCGCCGGTATGAGTACCACCGCGCTCTCGCAGGACACGCTCCGTCGGGTCAACCGCTGGAAGCTCGCCGGCGTCATCGCGTTGCTGATCTCGCTGTTCACCGTTTTGATTGCCGTGGAAAATCTTTTGGTTTCCTCGTTGCTCGCATTCGTCATCGCTTATACCGCTGGCCCGGTGGTGAATTACCTCGAGCGCCGCGGAGTTTCGCGCGGCCTGGCCACCGGACTTACGTTCGTCGGCGCCGGTCTTTTGATCCTGGGTATCGGCGCCTGGCTCGCGCCGTACTTAGCCGAGACCATCTCGCGCCTGCAAGCGGACATGCCCCGCTTTATCACCGGCCTTGGGCAATATGTGCAAGACTTCGAGGGCCGCGTGCACGCCTATGCCGGACCGTTCTCCAACTTCGAAGTCACCAGCAAAGTCGAAACTCGGCTCACCGATTGGACCCACGACGTCTTTCAAAATCTGCCGTCCGTACTCAAAACATTTTTTACCGTGATGGTGCTCGGCCCTTTTCTGGCGTTTTTCATGATTAAAGATGGCCGCTCGGTCTCCACCCTCATGTTGAGTTTGGTGCCCAACTATCTTTTTGAACCGGCGCTGAGTTTGCAACATCAGATCAATTTGCAAATCGGCCATTTCGTGCGCGCCCGCCTGTTGGAAAGCTTGATCGTGGCCGCGGTCACCACCATCGGCCTATTGATAGTCGGCTTCCCCTACGCGGTGCTGCTCGGCTTGGTCGCGGGGTTAACCAATCTAATCCCGTACATCGGGCCTTTGATTGGGGCGGTGCCGGCGATTTTAATCGCCTTGGTCAACGGTTATTCGGGGCTATCCGTCTTGGCGGTCGTGCTGGTTTACGTCGTGGCACAGATAATTGACGCTGGCTTCCTGATTCCCTTGATGGTGGCCAAAATCGTGGATTTACATCCGGTGACGGTGATTATCGTGATCATCGCGGGGGCCCAGCTCATGGGCGTTCTGGGCATGATTATATCCATTCCCGTGGCCAGCACGCTGAAAGTGACGGTCAGTACAGTCTATCGCCACTTGATCGACACCCGCACCTAGAGTAACCTTCGGGCACATGAGAAGTTTTATTAAAATCGCCGCTGTTTCGCTTCTGACCATATTCTTCTGGGCCGGCTGCTCGTCGTTGAACGAGATCGACAACAGCACGCCTGAGGGCGCCTATAAGCTGGCGCAGAAGTACGAAAAAGACGAACGCTACGAAGAGGCGATCGCGGAATACACCGGACTCAAAAACAAACATCCCTACTCGAAGCTCGCCACCGAATCCGAACTGCGCATCGCCGACATTCATTACAAGCGTGAAGAATTCGTCGAATCGCAGGCGGCCTATCAGACGTTCAAAGAGCTGCACCCGTCCCATCCGCAATCCGACTACGTCACCTTCCGCCTGGGATTGAGCTTTTTTAGCCAATTGCCCTCCACCATCGACCGCGATTTGTCGGTTGCTGAGCGCGCGATTTTGTATTTTGACGAAGTCGTGCAGTCGTATCCCAAGAGCCAGTACGTGGCGGAAGCCAAAGACTCGAAAGCCAAAGCCCTGCGCATGCTGGCCGAGAAAGAATATTACATCGCCGATTTTTATTTTATCCGCGACAAATACGAGAGCGCACTCGGCCGCTTTGAAGATATGTTGATCAAATACCCGAAGTCGGGACTCGACGCCAAAGCGCTTTATGGCGCCGCCATCAGCGCCTTTAAGATCAAGGAACTGGGCAAAGCCAAAACTTACTATCAACGGCTCGCCAGTGAGTTTAGGGACAGTCGCGAGGCGGAGAAAGCGAGACACGAGCTTGGAAACGCAATCTAGGACGGACAGCGACATGCTCACGAGTGCGCGCGAGTACTTCAAAGAGAACAACTACGCGCTAGCCGAGCCGCTGCTCAATCAACTGATTTTAAAAAACGCCAAATCACCGGAAGTTTTTCACATGTTGGGCACGGTCTACTACGACCAAGGAAAGTTCAACAAAGCCATCCGCGCCTTCCGCCGCGCCCTCGAACTGGAGCCCGGCTACACCGACGCCAGCGTGGGCTTGAGCATCATTCTCAACGACATCGGCAAATACGAAGAAGGCCGCAAAGTTTTCGAAGAAGCGCGCGACCTCTTGAACAAGCAAACGCCCGGCGAAGATCCCTACATCAATGAAAAGTTCAGCATCAAGCATGACGAGCTGGGCGAGATGTACTTTCATCATGGCCGCTTCAAAGATGCGCTGGAGCAGTACTACAAGGCACTGAATCTATCGAGCCGCAAGCCCGAGCTGACCATGAAAATCGTCGAGAGCTTCGTGCGCATGGGTGAGCTCGAGCGCGCGATCAAAGAGTTGCGCTCGCTCATCAAAGATTACCCTGGCTTCTTGAGCGCGCGCGTGCGCCTCGGGAAGATGCTCTATGAGGCCGGCGAAGTCGCGGCCGCCATTGAACAATGGGAAGCCGTTATCCACCGCGATGCCAACCACGCCGAAGCCCAGCGCATGTTGCGCCAGGCTCAAGCCGTCACTCACCGCCCGCTGAGCTTATAGAGGAGCCGATATGATGCGCGAAGGAATGATTCCGTCGATCACGAAGAGCGAAATTGAAGAGATGGTCAATGAGCTGGCGCGCGAAATTGAGCGCGACTACGAGAATAAAGAGATCGTGCTGCTCTGCCCGCTTAAGGGTTCGGTGCTTTTCGTAGCCGACCTCGCGCGCAAGATCAAGCTCTCGCAAGTAATAGATTTTGTTTACATCACGTCCCCTAAGGGCGAAAGCTGCCGGATCATCAAGGACATCAGTGTCGACATCCAGGGCAAACATGTGCTGATCATCGAAGAGATTATCGATGCCGGGCGCACGCTCAGTTTTTTAAAAGCTCGCGTGCTGGCTTCCTATCCGGCGTCATGCAAGATCGTCACGCTCCTCGACAAGCCGGCGCTACGCGAACTGCAACTCCAACCCGATTACGTCGGCCGCACCATCGAAGATCGCTTTGTGATCGGCTACGGCATGGATTCGGAAGAGATCGGCCGCAACTACTCGGATATCTACAACTTCGCGCAGTAGAGCCGTAACGGATTAATTTAACGCATAGCGTCCAATTGACCTTCATTGGCTTAGCCTTTGGACCATTGGCTTCACAAATGTTAAGCCGCGTACAACACATGTCACATAGCGGCGGCCTCAACATTCTGCACGTTTTATCGCAGACCGAACTCACGGGCTCGGAGTGCTATGCGCTCGAACTGGCGGAAGAACATCGCAAGCGCGGACATAGAGTGTGGATTATCTCGGACAACATTTATTACGACCGCCAAGCGGAGTTTACCGCTTTACCCGTTTCGCGCCGTTCATTCGCTCGCCGCATACGCAACATTATTTATCTGCGAAAGTTCATTAAGCGCCACAAGATCGACGTCGTGCATGCGCACTCACGTGCGGCCAGCTGGGTCTGTCACTATGCCACGCTATGGTCCAAAACAGCTTTCGTTTCCACCATTCACGGACGGCAGCATCTGCATCTGTCTATGTATACGAAAGATATTTATGGCGACCGGGTCTTTGCAATCTGCGAGAGTCTCAAACGCCATCTCATCGAAGAACTGCGCATGGCTCCGGGGAAAATAGCCACCGTATTCAATGGCCTCGAGTTCGACATTCAGCCGCGCACTCCGGCGCCAGCTGATCGCATTCGGATCGCGATTTTGGGCCGGACCAGTGGCCCTAAAGGCAACCGCACCCAAGAGCTGCTGGCCCACGTTCTTGAGCAGTTGCTGGAGACTTTCCCGAACGCCGACTTTGTCCTGGCCGGTGGGCCGGTGGAACGGCTTTCGCCGGCAGCCCGCGCTCAGCTCTGCGCGCTGCAAGAGCGCTATCCCGGCCGCGTTCAAGCGCTGGGGATTCTGCCGGCTGAGGACTTCTCTCGCTTGATCGGTAGCGCTTCGGCCGTCATCGGTTCAGGCCGCATTGCCATACAAGCGCTTGCAGTCGGAGTCCCGACCTACGCACTTGGCGAATCTTGTAGCCCCGGATGGGTATCCGCAGAAAATCTGGCCCAGGCGGCGGCATCCAACTTCGGCGACATTGTGCCCCGCTTGAATCAGGTCGATTTTTCCGTGCTGCGTGTTCTCAACGATCTGCGTGAGGGTCTCAAAAAGGGTCTGCCCAAGCCCGGAGTCGAAACCACCGTTCGCGCTCAGTACGATGTTGCTCACATCGCCGAAGCCGTAGAAGCACATTATACGGCCGCCGTTTTACAACGGCGAATTCCCCGCTGGATTCCCATCTTGATGTATCACAAGGTCGAAGAGCAGGAAATCAGCTCCCGTCATAAGACCTACATCACCAGCACGCGCTTCGAATCACATCTTAGATATTTACGCTGGAGCCGGTTTCAAACGCTGACCTTTTCGGATCTCAACCGCTTCATTGGCGGCGAATTACCTTGGGCCCAGTTCCCCAAGAAACCCGTGATTCTCACTTTCGACGACGGCTACGTGACGACATTTCAAAATGCTGTCCCTAAACTGGAGCGTTTTGACTTTCGCGCCGTATTTTATGTGCTGGGAGATTCACAAATTCAATCGAATCTCTGGGATAGCGCGACCGGAGAGCCAGTTTCGCGGCTGATCGGCGGCGACGAGATCAGACGTTTGGCGGAACTAGGCCATGAAATCGGCGCCCACAGTTTAACTCATCCGCGACTGACTGAATTGGATGCCAATGCTCTTCGCCACGAGATCGACGGCTCGAGAGAAGCCGTTATCCGTATGACCGGTCAAGCACCTCATTCGTTTGCCTATCCGTACGGCGGGCTAAATGATTCCGTAAAAGAGGCTGTGCGCTCGGCAGGGTTCTCCTTTGCCGTGGCGACCGACACCGGCGGCCGCAGGATGGCGGACGATCTTTTCCAAATCTTCCGCGTTTCGATTTTCCCGCAGGACGGTATTTTGCAAATTTGGAAGAAAACCTCGCGCTGGTACCGGAGCTATTATTACTGGAAACGCGGCCATTGAAATGCCCTCTTTCGACGTCAAGCTCCGCATGCAAACCAGTGAATCTCTACATCGCGCCTAAAAATGGCTCGTGATCTCTAAGGTTGTCTTGCTGTCGTCGGCCGCGTTACGGCCCGTCCAAGGATAGGTATAGTCTACCGAAGTCGACCAGCGATTGACCACTCCGTCGCGCTGACCCGAACCGCCAATCCTGTACTGGATGCCGACCTGAGATTGTTGAAGCTGTTGGTCTGAATTGTCGGCCAAATGTGCATATTCGGTCCCGCTGAGGGAGTCGCCCGAATAGGAATCGCGCGCCTTACTCAAAAACGCATGCTCGAAATTGACGTTCCAGTGACGCGCGACTTTGATATCCGTGCCGATCGCGCCCCAAACCCAATCACCCAAATCGCGGCGCACGCTCGGATTGGCCGTGTCGCTTTGCGAGGAGTTCAGCGCTGTACGCATGCGAGTGGTGTCGGGCAATTGCATGACGTAACCAAAGCGGGTGCCCACCATCCAGCGGCTGGTTTGGTAATCCGCAAGCACAGTCGCCCCGATGTCCACCTGTCCCTCGTCATTGTTAGTTTGAATGTAATCGGCGATGCTCGGGCTCTGCGCGGTCGGAAAGCGAACCAGCTCTTGCAGCGACACTTGCCAGCGGCGCGCCTGCAACAGACTTTCTTGGTTGAGCAAACTGATGTCACCCCAGTCCCAACTCTGCTTCTCTGCGGGCACCCGGTCGTAGCCCGAGTTCGAAAGCTGCGACTGCGCGAGCTGCCGCACGTGCCCGCTGAGATCGGCGCCCGAAGTCGCTTGCACGCCGCTCAGCAAGGTGGGGGTCATCTCCACGCTCTCGCGCACGCGCGTGGTTCTATGAGTCAGCGGTAGGCGCATGCCGATCATCCAATTGCGGGTAAGACCGAAGGCCCAATTGATTTCAAGGGCGACCTCTTGGCGCGTGACTGTGTAGTCGGCAGTGGCGGCGACGTCGCTTTCACTCACGCCCCGGCGGCGCATGTAGGCGCGTAAGTCGGCGCGCCCTTGCGCACTTTCGGATTGCAGCAGCTGATCCCAAGTGAGTTGGCGCGCGTAATTCTGGCCTAAAGGCGCGACAGTTCCATCAGCTGAAAAATGATTTGAGGTTTCCTGATACGACGTTTGTAGAGAAAAGACGCGTTGTCCCGGGGCGATCAAGCGCGCGCGATCCCAAAGCTGTGATCGTTCCAGGTGCACTTCGGCCTGAACACTTGTGTTAGTGAAGGCGATAAAAAGACTGCAAATTGCCGCTCTGAATGGCACGCGAAACTCTCCGCTAAAACTAGGAGTTTCGACTATTTAATGCATCGCGATACATTTTGTCAACCGGGAATTAATTCACCAAGACGTTGACGACGAAAAAGATGACGACCGAATAGACGAACATCATCACAAATTGACCCGTTAGCACTTTGATTTCCCCCACTACCCTAACGTCTATTGCAGCGGTTGAGACCCATTATGTCAATAATTACTTGCCTGTATTCCGCATCTTACTGCGGATGGTTGGACGGGACGATTTTCCCGACGAGATCATAGTCCATCGCGTCGGTGATCTCGACTCGAACCATGTCGCCCGGTGAGGCTTGGCCATCGTTGATATATGTAACCCCATCTATGTCAGGAGCTTGCTGGGAGTGGCGGCCCTGAAGCAAGAGTTCGGTTTCTTCGCTCAAACCTTCGACTAAAACATCGACCGTGCGGCCGATAAATTCGCGATGTTTGGCTCGCGAAATACCCTGTTGCATGGCCATCAGCGTGTCATGGCGTCTTTGTTTAGTTTCTTCATCCACTTGGCCGGGCAATGCGCCGGCTTTGGTTCCCTCTTCTTGCGAATACATAAAGCAGCCGACGCGGTCGAAGCGCATTTTTTCGACGAAGCCAAGGAGCTCTTCAAAATGCTGTTCGGTTTCGCCCGGGTAGCCGACGATGAATTGCGTGCGGATGGTCGCTTCAGGGATGAAGTCTCGGATGTCATTCAAAGTGATTTCGATTTTCGCGCGCGTCATGCGCCGGTTCATACTCTTGAGCATTTCATTGTTGATATGCTGCAAGGGCATGTCGAAGTACTTCACCAAGTTCTTACGGTCGCGCATCAGCTGCAGCGTTTGCTTGGAAACACCATCGGGATAGAGATAAAGCAAACGGATCCACTCGGCGCCAGACTCAGCGGAGAGAACACGTAAGAGTTCGTCGGGAGTTTCTTTTGCCTCGGCATTTTTCTTGCGCAAGTCCCAGCCGAAGTCGGTGAAGTCATGACTGATGACGATCAACTCCTTCACGCCGCCTGCGACTAAAAGCTTCGCTTCACCTAGAATGCCACTCAGGCCACGCGACTGTAGATCGCCGCGGATCAGGGGAATGGCGCAAAACGCGCAGCGCTTTTTGCAGCCTTCAGAAATTTTCAGGTATGCGCGATGGCGCGGTTGCGAGTTCACGCGCGGTGAAGAGTCCTCTTGCAGGTACGTCGGCAAGTGAAAGAAGCGCTTCTCCGGATTGCCCGCCTTTGAGTCGCGCAAGATCTGCGCGATGTTTTGGAACTGTCCCGAGCCGACGAACAAATCGGCCTCTGGTAAACCACTCACCAAGTCGTCTTTGTAGCGCTGAGTGAGGCACCCGGCGGCGATGACCCTCTGTACTGAGCCGTTCTTTTTGAGTGCGGCCATCTCTAAAATCTTGTCGATCGACTCTTGCTTTGAAGCTTCAATAAATCCGCAAGTGTTCACGACCACCGTGTCGGCATCGGCCGCATCTTCGACGACTTGATAACCGTCGCGCATCAGTGAGCCGAGCATGATTTCGGTGTCGACCAAGTTCTTGGGGCAACCAAGGCTTACGAAGTGAACCTTTTTTTGCGTGGGGCCGTTGAATTCTTTCATCTACATCTCGACCAAATCTGCTTTTTTAGGGACTTTGTAGATGAATTTTTCGGCCGGCACCGAACCCTTGGTCATGTCGGTGAACTCGAGAGTGACGCGGTTGTCGACCAGATCGAGGTAAGTGATGCGCTGGATGTCTTTGTCTTTGATTGCGATCTCGAGCATTTTCACTTCACTTTTCTTCTTGTCCTTGGGCTCAAACGTGTAGGCCCGTCCACCGGTGTCTTGTGCCTTATCGCCCTTCAGCTTGAAGGTCTTCAAGATGTCCTTGCGGTCGAACAGCGCGGTCAACAGCGAGTCGGCCTTCTTCAGCTCGTTGGCGCGCATCTTGGTGACGTGAACGCGGGTCTCATCGATCGGCGTCTCGAACCAAACCACCTTGCCATCGAACACAAGCAAAGAGTGTTCCGGCTCGAGGATCTCCAGGCGCAGCTTGCCCTTGCTGAAATAAAAATTGCCTTCGCTCTTTGTCTCCGTACCCAACGCTTCCTGAACGACGGTCTTTTTGACCTTGGCTTGAATAGAGCCTGCCACGCGATAGCTATTGAGCGCCGTCGACACTTCCTTGCCGGGCAGTGCCTTGGCGGAAACCTTGGTGGTGGTCGGTTTGGTCTTTTTCTTAGCCCAGGCAGACGGGCCGGCAAGAGTTACCAAAGTCATGAAAACAGCTAAGATTCGGCGCATGGGACCTTATAGCAGGGGCCTCACCGCGCCGCAAGGGCGCCGGTCCGCTAAACACCAGGCTGCCGATACCCGAGGTTGGCCGAGCGCGCGAAACGCCGCACGCGCGGTGGCCCCCGTGGTGATCACATCGTCACATAAAAGAACACTCGTGTATTTCGTGCAAAGGTTTCGCCGCACGAACTGCACCTGCTGGCGCTCTCGGCGCGAGCGCAGTTTCTGCGCGCTTCCTTTGATGGCGGGAAGGAGATCATCAAGCAAGGGAAGTCCCGTCCAGTGGCTGAGCGCCCGGCCCAACCCCAGCGAATGGGGAGACGGAATCGGCACGATCGCCTTAGCCTGCGGAAAGCCAAATGTCTGCAGCATCAAGAGCGCCACTGGCTTCCAGTCCTCGCCTTGATCGCGCCCCTTGAGCGAGCGCACGAGCCAGGGCACTGCGCGCGGGCCAGAGTCACGCCACGACAGAAGTGCGTGTACGCGAAAGTCTTCCTCGTCGCGCCGGACTGGCTCGCGGTGATGAAGCAGACCGCCCAAGCATCGAGGGCAGAGTGAAATGGTTGCAGGAGATTTGCAGATCGCGCAAAAATACATGCCATTCGCCAATGCAACTCCTGGCCACTCGGCAGTACCCAAACCTTAGCGGCTGAACTTTCACGCGCGGGCGGAATCCGGATCAGCGATTGTGGTAGGGGATGCCTTTTAGAATGGTAAAGCCGCGATAGAGCTGCTCGAGCGCCGCTAGCTGCGCCACCCAATGATTGAAGGTCAGAGCCGAAAGTGACCAGCGGGCTTGGGCCCGCTCTCTGACTTCCGCTCCGAAGCCATATGGACCGCCGATGCAAAAAACCACGCGGGCTTTGCCCGATTCGAGTTGGCGGCCAAGTTGCTTGGCGAACTCTTCGCTCGATGCGAAAGACTTGCCGCCTTCGTCGAACAAGATCAGCAGATCGCGCTCCGCGAGGTGTTTGAGTAACAGCTCGCCTTCTTTGCGCAGCTTCACCTCTTTGGCATCGCGGTCTGCACTGGGACTTTTCAAGGTTTGAATTTCGAACGGCTGAAAAGCGCGCAGCTTGGTGGCGTACTCGCCACGCGCCTCTTCGACCCAAGATGGGCTCTTGGTTTCGAAGATAAGAAATTTCAGTTTCATTTTTTCGTGCGCCGGGTCCACAGCTCTTCGAGCCGGTACTCTTGGCGGACGAAGTCGTAGAAGGTGTGCACGATCAGTGAACCATAGTCCGCCACGATCCAGCGGCCTTCGCCTTGGCCTTCCAAGCTTTCCGGCCACACGCCATATTCTTTTTTGATTTCGCGGATGAGGTGTTCGGCCAGCGCAGTCGCGTGCCGGGTGCTGGTGCCGGAGCAGATCAGCGTGAATTCCGAAGGAGCCGATTGCGCACGCAGATCGTAAGTCTGCACGTTGATGCCGCCCTTGTCGTTGAGCACGTCTGAGCAGAACTTGGTGAATTTTTCGAAGTCGCCGATATTGCGATTTACAGATTCGAACAGTTTGTTTTCGCGAATGTATTCTAGAACCTGCGGTGGAACCAACATTTGCACATCTTGGCCGAAACGGATTTTTTTGCGAATCTCCGTGCCCGAGGCTTCGACGTCTTCGAGTTGATGAAAGTAAATTGTTTTTCCGCTCTTGAGCATCGCCTGGTGAGCGTCGAAGTCGCCCACCAAGCCACGAACGGCCACCGGCCACTCGTCGAGAGAATAGGGGAGCTCCATGCCTGGACGCGTGGTCACGACCATGTCCGCGAGCGTGAGAATTTTGTCGAAATCTTTCCACTGGTCGAATTTTAAAAATTGGTCCATGCCTATGATCAAGAAGAGCTGGTTGCCCTCCGCAGCGTAGGATTTCAAAGTGTCGATGGTGTAGCTGACGCCGCCGCGCTCGATCTCGCGCGTGTCGACTTGGATTAAATCGGAGTTGGCCTTGATTCCGAGGCGCACCATCTCCACCCGTTGCTCGGGAGTCGAGCCTTGCGTTTGCACGCGCAGAGGGCTGGTGAACGCGGGCACGGCTTTTACCGAATCAAGGCCGAATTTTTCCGCGACTTCGACCATGCTGTTGAGATGACCGTAGTGAAACGGGTCAAAAGTTCCGCCAAATATGCCGACTCTATTTTGACTCACTGAATACTCGCTTTCCGAGAACATCGATAAACGCTTTTATGTTTTTGCCAGTGGCGGCTGAGATCTCCATGACCTCGAGTTTTTTTCTTTTGAAGGCGGCAATCGCCGCGCGCACTGAATCTTCGTCCACCGCGTCGATTTTGTTGAGAACCACGATTTCGGGCCTGGTCGCAAGTGGCTCAAAGCCTTCCTCACCCGCCTTGAGCTTGTCGTACATCTCGAGTTCGTGGCGAATCTCCTGATAGGCGGCCAACGGTTCCTTGCCGGTCATCGGAGTCAGGTCGATCAGATGTACGAAGAAGCGGCAGCGCTCAATGTGACGCAAGAACTGCGTGCCGAGGCCCGCGCCTTCGTGCGCGCCTTCAATCAGGCCGGGAATGTCGGCGACGACAAATGAAAGATCATCTCCGAAGCGTACGACACCCAGATTCGGTACAAGTGTGGTGAACGGGTAATCGGCGATCTTGGGTTTGGCGCTCGATATACGTGAGATCAGCGTCGACTTACCGGCATTGGGCAAGCCCACGATTCCGACGTCGGCGAGCAGCTTGAGCTCGAGATGAATTTCGACTTCTTTACCAGGTAAACCTTTTTGCGCCACGGTCGGCGCTTGATTGACGCTGGATTTATAAAACGGATTGCCTTTGCCGCCAAGCCCGCCCTCCAGATAAACGAAGTCCTGCCCTTCCACGAGGTCGAACAGCACGTGGCCTTCGGAGTCTTTGATGACGGTTCCAGGTGGGAGTAAGAGGACAAGGTCTTTGCCCTTCTTGCCGGCCTTCATTTGCATGCCGCCGGGTTCGCCGTCCTCGGCGCGATAGGTTTTCAGAAAGCGCAAATCGAGCAGCGAGTGTAAGCGCGTATCAACCCGAATAATCACGCTGCCGCCGTCACCACCGTCGCCGCCATCGGGACCGCCACGCGGAACCATAGCTTCACGCCGGAAGCTGACCTTGCCTGGCCCGCCTTTGCCGGAGCTGACGGTGAATGTGATTTCGTCGATAAACTTCACGGTGTCCTTTAACCTTTGCAAGCCCACGCGAGCGGGCTCTTAAAAAATAAAAGCCCGGTCTCAGCGATCGGGCTTTCTCAAACAAACAACAGTTATGTTGCGTGTGGTACGACTCCAGCCCTTAAGCGGCTGTAGCTTTACCTTTGGTGGCAGTCGCGACCTTGGCCGCCCGCGGATAAACGCTGACTTTGAATTTGAGTTTGCTCACGCGTTCGAACTTCACTTGGCCTTCGATCAACGAGTAAATCGTGAAATCGCGGCCCAAGGCGACGTTGCGGCCCGGATAGAATTTTGTGCCGCGTTGGCGGATCAAAATCGTGCCCGCAAGAACGGGTTGGCCGCCGAAGCGTTTCACGCCCAAGCGCTTGCTCTGTGAATCCCGACCGTTCTTTGTACTGCCTGCTGCTTTCTTTGATGCCATTTCTCTACCCTCTTAAATTACTATTAAAATTACTTCGTGGTTTTTTTAGCGGTTTTCTTAGCGGCGGTTTTCTTGCCGGTCGTTTTTTTCTTAGCGGCCGTCTTTTTGGGAGCGGCTTTTTTGGCGGCCTTCTTCACCGGAGCTTCAACCGGTGTTCCGGCGGCTTCGGCTTTGCGGTTGGCCTCTTTATGCGCCAAACGGACTTCGTTGCTCTTGGCCATGGCTGCGGCTTTTTTCTCGGGGCTGAACACGGCGGCCTTGGTTTCGGCGTTGGCGGTCTGACCGTCGGGATTGGTGATCGACTTGACGAAGATTTCAGTGAACGGCTGGCGATGTCCGCCCATGCGGCGATAGCCTTGGCGGCGTTTCTTTTTGAACACGACCACTTTCGGTCCGCGCTGCTGATTGGTGACGACGACGGTGACCGTGGCTTTGGCCACTTTGTCGCCGACGAAAGTTTTGTCGCCGCCGACAAGAATGACTTCAGTCAGCTTCAGTTCGCTGCCTAAATCGGCTTCTAGTTTTTCGACGCGCACGACGTCGCCCGGCTTCACTGTGTATTGCTTCCCACCGGTTTTAATAATGGCGTACATGGTCCTTGCTCCTTCAGAAATTCCAAGCTCAATGACGAACTGACTGGAGTGCCATGCCGAGCCTCAGGGTGTCAAGAATTTCCCTTGTCGTCCCGTGAACTTGCACCGCTTTTCGTGGCGCCTTGGAAAAGTGAGTAAATCTCAAATTGTTCAATATGATAGAGGGGTTCCACCTTAAAGACGACCGGCCTCTGAATCTTGGCTTCGATCGCCTCTAGGGCCTCTTGCTCTTCCTCATAAATCCAGTCGGCGACCGTACTGTGGCAGTGAACTACGGCATTTGAGGCCTCTTGCCCGCCCCGGGAACCGCCGCCTTGAGCGGACTTGCTGCGCAGGGTTTCGCGCTCCAAGGCCAAGAAAATCTCCTGCGCGATCGTGCTCTTACGCTTGATGTAGCCTTTGCCTTCACAGTAGGTGCAGGGCTCGCACAGGGTCGAAACCAGGCTGGGGCGGATGCGTTTGCGGGTCATTTCTACGAGGCCGAGCTCGGACATGGCGACGACCGAGGTTTTGGCCAAATCCTTGGCCAACTCGAGTTGCAGCTGGGTCATGACTTTTTCGCGATGCGGGAGTTTTTCCATGTCGATGAAGTCGATGATAATAATGCCGCCGCAATTGCGGATGCGCAGCTGGTGGGCGATCTCTTTAATCGCTTCGAGATTGGTTTTGAGGATGGTGTCTTCGAGGTCTTTTTTGCCGACAAAGCGGCCGGTGTTGATGTCGATCACCACCAGGGCTTCGGCTTCGTCGATCACGATGTAGCCGCCGCTCTTCAGCCAAATTTTACGGTCGAGCGAGCGCGAAATTTCCAAATCGAGATCGTAGATGTCGAACAGCGGCTGCGCGCCGGTGTGCAAAGACACCGACTTGCCGTGCTTGGGCATGAATTGATTGATGAAGGCCAAGATTTTTTTATGCGCCTTGGGGTCGTCGACAATCACTTTTTCGACTTGCTCGTTGAGCAGGTCGCGCAGGGCACGCAGTTCGGTGTCGATTTCGGCGTGGATCAGGCCGGGTGTTTTTCTTTTGTCGTAGCCTTTTTCGATCTCCGACCAAAGGCGGTTGAGGTAATCGAGATCGGCCGAGAGGGCTTCACTGCTCGCGCCTTCGCAGGCGGTGCGGATGATTACGCCGCCTTTGGGTTTGAGCGCTTCGACGATTTTTTTAAGGCGATCGCGTTCGGCTTCGTCGGCGATGCGCCGGGAAATGCCGAGGTGATTGAGCGTGGGCATGTAGACCACGTGCCGTCCGGCGAGCGAAATATGGGTGGTGATGCGCGCGCCCTTGGTGCCGAGCGGATCCTTTGCCACTTGCACCATCAAGATTTGGCCTTCGTGCAGAAGATCTTGAATTTGCGCGCGCGCGACTTCCTCGTGAGAGGATTGGTCTTCTTCTCCCGCGGCTTCTTCGGGATCACGGTAGACCGGCGATTCGCCGTCGAGATCGGAGCGGACATCGGCGACATAGAGAAAAGCGGCACGATCGAGCCCGACATCGACAAAGGCGGCCTGCATTCCGGGCAAGACTCGCACAACTCGGCCCTTGTAAATGGAGCCGACTAAAGTCGGGTTGCCTTTGCGCTCGACTTTCAAATCGCAGAGTACCCCGTCTTCGACGTAAGCGACGCGCGTGAGGCCGGGGCGGATGTTGATGAGAATCTCTGCGGACATTGTGAGGCATCCTAACAGACCTAAGGTCCAGCCTACAAGCCGCGTATCAAGCGTGTGGCTGAATGCGCCGATGAGAAAACACGAAGGCGCCTTGTGGTGCCGCAAGGGTGTATGGCGGAAATAGACAAGCTATTCAAGTTGATGGTGCAACAAAACGCCTCGGACATGCACTTGTCCGCAGGCAGTCACCCCTACTTCCGTATCCATGGCGAGATGGTTGGCTTGAGTGTGCCGGTGTTGGAAAACGAATCCATTCAGTCGCTGATCTTTGAAATTTTAACCGAGAAACAGAAACGCCTGTTTATCGAAAACTGGGAACTCGATACCTCGTACGCCATCGAGGGCGTGGGGCGTTTCCGGGTGAACGTGTTCATGCAACGGCGTGGAATGGGCGGCGTGTTTCGCGTAATTCCAGAAAAAATCAAAGGTGCCAAGGAGCTTGGACTGCCTCAGGGCGTGATGGATTTGATCCGCGTACCGCGCGGCTTGGTTCTGGTCACGGGCCCCACCGGTTCGGGCAAGTCGACGACGCTGGCGGCGATGATCCACGAGATCAACACCACCCGCAAAGAGCACATTATTACCATCGAAGATCCAATCGAATTCGTGCACGAAAACAAAATGTCGCTGATCAACCAGCGCGAAGTTTCGAGCCACACCAAATCGTTCGCCAATGCTTTGCGCGCATCGTTGCGCGAAGATCCGGATATCATTCTCGTGGGCGAAATGCGCGATCTCGAAACCATTCAGCTGGCCATGACCGCGGCGGAAACCGGCCACTTGGTGTTCGGTACTCTGCACACCAACAACGCGCCCAAAACCATTGACCGTATCATTGACGTATTCCCGCAGGCGCAACAGGCGCAGGTGCGTACGATGCTCTCGGAGAGTTTGCGCGGCGTGATCGCGCAAACTCTATTCCCGCGCGTCGACAAACCCGGCCGCGTAGCGGCTTTGGAAATCCTGACCGCCTCGCATGCCATTGCCAATTTGATTCGCGAAGGCAAAACACACCAAATCCCCTCGATCATGCAAACGCAGATGGAAGCGGGAATGATGACTTTTGAATACCATTTGGGGAAGCTCGTGGCCGACGGAAAAGTCGACAAACAAGCCGCCGATACCTTCCTCGGTAAAAAGAAAAAACTCGAGTCTGTTCCGCCCGGCCAAACCGTGGTCGGGGGCAAACCTCTCGAGGCAGGTGGACTGCGTGTGACTGGAGTCGCCGACTCCACGCAAGCCGCCGCCGCCAATCTATTCAAGAAAAAATAAAATATCCGGGTTTAAAACTGGAAAGTGAAACTGGCTTTGGGCTGGTTCTGCTGGCGCGCATGCTCACGGTCCTCGCTGAGCCGCCAAACTTCGGGCGTGGCTTGGCGCAAAGAGTAGAAATCCTTTGGCTCCGCCGCAGCTTTGTAAGTCGTATAAAGGGTGCCGCTGATGACGCCGAAGGCGAAGCCGACCGCTATGTTGCTCAAGCGGTCTTGCGGGCGGCCGTAAAAGCTCAAAGTCGAAAGTCCGAGGATCGCACCCGCAAGTCCGGCGAATACGATCGTAGCCAAATGTTTACGCGGACCTTGAGAAACATTTTGCGCAGCCTGAGCGGGTACAGATTTGGCGGCGTGCACCTGTGGCAAGGCCGTGAGTAAACTCAAAGAGAGAATAGTAGCAGTTACTTTTTTGAACATGGCTCCCGGCCGTCCTTTCCCACGCTGAAGCCGGTCAAGGCTTGCATGGATTCCCAATCTTCAACCATCAGCGCTTCAACCCGTCCGTGATTTGGACCGCGGCGCAAGTGCGCTTCGAACTCTAGCAGAACTTCCGGGCGGCCACAGGCCAGCGCTTCGACGCGGCCATCCTCGAGATTGCGCACCCAACCTATGAGGCCGAGCTGGCGTGCATTCCGCTCCGTGAAAGCGCGAAAACCGACTCCTTGAACTCGGCCAGAAATCAAGTAGTGTTTGGTGATCTCCACAGACCTATCCACGTCTTAAAAAGGTAGGCCGGAGGTGCATTTTTGGAAAGGACTTTATGCCACGCATAACGCAAAGCGCGCTCGCGGCGATGATCGATCACACACTGCTCAAGCCTGAAGCCACCAAGGCTGAGATCGAGAAACTATGTCGTGAAGCCGTCCGCCACGGCTTCGCCACCGTGTGTGTGAATCCGGCGCGGGTGAATTTGTCCGCCAATATCGTGCATGGTTCGACTGTGAAAGTTTGCACAGTGATTGGCTTCCCGCTAGGAGCGAGTGCCAGCCCAGTCAAGGCGATGGAAGTGATTCGCGCCCTGGCCGAAGGTGCGCGCGAATTTGACATGGTGATCAACCTCGGCGCCTTGCGCGATGGCGACATTCAAGAGGTTGAAGCCGACATCCGCGCCGTGGTGAAAGCGGCGCAGGGTCATTTGGTGAAGGTGATTTTGGAAACTTGCCTGTTGAGCGACGAGGAAATCGCCGTCGCCTGCCACGCCGCCGAGATCGCGGGCGCGGATTTCGTCAAGACGTCGACCGGATTTTCAAAAGGTGGCGCCACTCGTGAAGCGGTGGCCTTGATGAAAAAAACCGTCGGCGACCGCTTAGGCGTCAAGGCCAGTGGCGGTATTCGTGACCGCAAAACGCTCATTCAACTCATCGACGCCGGCGCCACCCGCATCGGCACCAGCTCAGGCATTGCCTTGCTCGAAGCCGGTGTCGCGGAGAGCGAACATTGATGGAGCTGCTGCCCGCCGAACTCATCCGCAAAAAGCGTTTCGGCGGCACGCACACGCGCGAGGAAATTCATTTTTTCATCGACGGCTACGCGCGCGACAAAATCCCGGATTATCAAGTCGCGGCCTGGTTGATGGCGATTTGCTTCCGCGGCATGAGTGATGAAGAGACGGCTTGGTTGACGCAGGAGATGCGCGACTCCGGTGCGGTGCTCGATCTTTCGAGCATGGGTACCACGGTGGACAAACACAGCACCGGCGGCGTCGGCGACAAAACCAGTTTGATATTGGCTCCGCTCGTCGCGGCGGCCGGCGTGAAGGTGCCGATGATGGCGGGCCGCGGGCTCGGCCACACCGGTGGTACGCTAGATAAATTGGAGTCCATCTCTGGCTTTTCCGTACGCTTGAGCTTTGAACAATTCCGTACGCAGATTGAAAAAACCGGCTGCGCGATCATGGGCCAGACGCTCGAAATGTGTCCAGCCGACCGTAAGCTCTACGCTCTACGCGATGTCACCGGCACCATAGATTCCCTGCCGCTGATCTGCGGTAGCATCATGTCCAAAAAATTGGCCGAAGGCATGTCGGCGCTCGTGCTCGACGTGAAGTTTGGCAGCGGTGCATTTATGAAAAACGAAGCCGACGCTGAAAAGCTGGCGCGCGCGCTAATCGCCATCGGCACGCTCTCGGGTAAAAAAGTGCGCGCCTTGCTCACGCGCATGGATGAGCCGCTCGGCCGTTTTGCCGGCAACGCCCTGGAAGTGCGGGAGTGCCTCGACATCCTCGACGGTAAAGCTTACGTCGGCCGTGGCCGCGGTTACGCCGACACGATTGCTCTCACGCTGGCGCTGGCAGGTCATATGATTTTACTCGGCGGCAAAGCTGCGACTTACGAGGACGGACGGGTGCTTGCCGCGCGCTTGCTCGCGGATGGTTCCGCGCGCAGGAAATTCGATGAAATGTGCCGGGCTCAAGGCGGCGATCCGACTAAACCATTGCCCACGGCCGCCCATCGCTCGACCGTTACTGCTAAAGCCGGAGGCTTCGTGAATTATATCAACAGTGAAAAGGCCGGACTTGCCACCGTCATTCTCGGAGCTGGCCGGAGGGCCGCCGCTGACCACGTAGACCCCGCCGCCGGAATCGAATTTCACCTCGCCCACGGCGACCGCATCGAAGTGGGTGAGGCTTTGTTCACTTTGCATGCCTCTTCGACCACGCACTTCGCCGATGCAGCGGAACTGCTGGAAGCGGCGTGCACGATTTCCTCCACTCCCGTTTCCACTTCTCCACTGATCTCCAAGGTGCTCACATGATCGAAAAATACTTGCAGGAAAGCTCGGCGTTTCTCAATTCGAAAACCAAACTGCGGCCACGCCTCGGCTTCGTGCTTGGCTCGGGCTTGTCCGGCTTCGCCAAAGAGGTGAAGGCTGACGTCGAAATTCCCTTCGCGCAAATTCCGCACTTTGCCGTCTCGAGTGTCGAAGGGCATCCGGGCAAATTGGTGATTGGCAGTCTCGCT
Organism: Pseudobdellovibrionaceae bacterium; assembly: GCA_043782715.1. Classification (GTDB taxonomy): domain Bacteria; phylum Bdellovibrionota; class Bdellovibrionia; order Bdellovibrionales; family UBA1609; genus JALHOQ01. The sequence continues at coordinate 21,584 of JAYWAE010000381.1, forward strand.
GGTGTGTCCGTCGCGGTTTTGCTCGGACGCTTGCACGCGTACGAGGGTTTGGATTTTCAGCAGGTTATATTCCCCGTGCGCACGCTGGCCGCATTCGGCGTTAAGACGCTGGTGGTGACCAATGCCGCCGGTGGGCTGCAGGCCAAAATGAAGCCCGGCGATTTTATGGTCATACGGGACCAGATTAATTTCACCGGCGACAATCCGCTGCGTGGTTCGAATTTAGCAGTTGGCCCGCGCTTTGTCGACATGACGGAACCCTTCGATAAAAAACTGCGCCTGCACTTGAAGGACGCGTTGAAAAAAGTGAAGGCGCGCACGCACGAAGGCGTTTACATCGGCGTCCTCGGACCGACTTATGAAACTGCGGCTGAGATCAAGATGTTCGGCAAGTTCGGCGGCGGCAGCGTCGGCATGTCGACGGTGGCGGAAGTCATTGCCGCCCGTCACGCCGGTTTGCGTGTCGTGGGCCTCAGTTGTATCACCAATCTTGGCACCGGACTGTCGAAGGTCAAACTCACGCACGAAGACGTCAAACAGGCGGCGGCCGCGATGGAGAGTAAATTTGCCCGCGCGCTGGTGCTGTTCACGGAAAAAATCAAGAGCGACCTATGACTCTGATCCGCGGCGGTACCTTGGTGACGATGAACGCGAAACGCGAGGTGCTGCAGGGCGATCTGCGCATGCGCGACGGCGCAATCGTTGAAATCGGCAACGCGCTCGCAGCGAAACCGGGCGAAGACGTAGTCGACGCCTCCGGCACCTTTGTCATTCCGGGCTTGATTCAAGCCCATGTTCATCTCTGCCAAACTCTTTTCCGCGGAATGGCCGATGACCTCGAACTGCTGGACTGGTTGGGAAAAAAGATTTGGCCTTTCGAGAATGCTCACAATCAAGCGAGCCTCGCGGCTTCGGCCCGGCTGGGCTTGGTTGAAATGCAATTGCTCGGCACAACCGCTATTCTCGACATGGGCACCGTGCGTTTGCACGAAGCGGTGTTTGGTGAAGCTGAAACCTCGGGAATGCGCTACTGGGGCGGTCCTTGCTTGATGGATCTCAAGTCCGCCTCGGGTCCGCTTCACCGCGCGACCGAAGACAGCTTGGCTTATTGCGAAGATTTGATTCGCGATTGGCATTTGAAAACGCCGCTCGTGCAATTCGCTATCAGCCCGCGCTTCGCGATTTCATGCACGGAAAAAATCATGAAGGCGGCGGTCTCGCTGCAGGAAAAACACGGCCTGATTCTGCACACGCACGCATCTGAGAACAAAGGCGAGGTGGCGCTGGTCAAAAAGCGCACTGGCCTCGACAACATTCACTACTTGAAAAAAATCGGCCTGCTCGGCAAACGGACCGTAATCGCCCACGGCATACATCTCTCAAACAGCGAGATCACGAGCATGGTGAAGGCCGAAGCGGGTCTTACCCATTGCCCTAGTTCGAACTTGAAACTTGCCAGCGGGATCGCGCGCATCACTCACTACTTAAAAAAGGGCATGAAGGTCGCGCTCGGTGCCGATGGTGCACCCTGCAACAACAACTTGGATCCCTTTCTCGAAATGCGTTTAGCGGCCCTGCTGCAAAAACCAATCTTCGGTCCAACCGCGCTCCCCGCCGTGCAGGCTTTTGAGCTAGCCACGTTGGGCGGCGCGCGCGTGCTCGGGTGCGACGATAAAATCGGCTCGCTGGAAAACGGTAAGCGTGCCGACGTCGTTTGTGTCGGGCGAGACCATCCCAGCGTGCAGGGCGCGGGCGATGCCTATTCGACTTTGGTTTATTCCTGCTCCGGCCGCGACGTGCGCGACGTTTGGATTGACGGCCGTCGTGTGGTCGCCTCAGGCCAGCATAAAATCCACGATATAAAAGCGGTTAATTTAACTGCAAAAAAAGAACTGTCCGCGCTCCTGCAGCGCCTGTGACAAAGGTCCAGAAAAACGCGCACCAGTAGCGATAAAACAACTCGTCCATTCTTGGACTAACCCAATCGCACCGGCCAAAGCACAATACCAAAGAGGGTTCTCCTCGGCATCTCCAGGAAGGGGACGTTATGAAGCATGGATTGCGCTGTCTGGCGCTTGCGTTCACGATCATCTCGGCACTCACGGCCTGCGGCAAACAGCGCGTCGCTAGCTCCTCCTTCGAAAAGGCCAGTGGCGAATGCGGTAGCTCGGCCATGTCCAATCAGTTCATGATCAAGCGGCTCGATGGCGGAATCGAAGTCGTGCGCGCCGAATCGCAAGACGAATTCATCAACGGCTACATGACGCAAAATCTCAAAGACATTGAATACGCGGAACCCGACTACGTCGTACATGCCTATGCGACAGCACGCTGCCCGACCGCTCCTGCACCGGCCTTAACTACGTACGCCGACAATTGGGGCGCCGGCTATGATCCACTCGGCCGTCATGCGGGCATATATGCCGACGCTATGTGGGCGCAAAACGTGCGCGGCGACGGTGTGGTGGTGGCGGTGATCGACACCGGCGCAGACCTCACACATCCGCAATTGGCGGCGCAAATTTATGTGAATCCCGGTGAGAGTGGCCTCGATGCCCGCGGTCACGACAAAGCCTCAAATGGAATCGACGATGACAACAACGGCTACATCGACGACGTGAACGGGTATGATTTCGTGAACAACGCACGGCTCACTGGGGACGACAACGGACACGGCACACACGTGTCGGGCGTCATTGCCGGTGCGCACTCGGACACCGTCGCCCGCGGGGGAAGCTATGTGCAAGGCGTGGCGCCGCGCGCGAAGATCATGCCCCTTAAATTTTTGGACTTTTGCGGCGAGGGGTCGCTCTCCAACGGCGTACGGGCCATCAAGTATGCCGCCGCCAACGGCGCGCAGGTGATCAACGCCAGCTGGGGTGGCGGCGCTTGTTCGCGCACTTTGCGTGACGAAATCGCAGCCCTCACGGCACAGAACGTCGCCTTCGTGGTGGCGGCGGGCAACGCACATCAAGATATCGATTTGCTGCCTGAATTTCCGGCGGCGCTGGGTTTGGATTCGCAAATCACCGTCGGCGCGATCGGCGATCATGCAGACATGGCGCACTACTCGAACTACGGCTTAAAATCGGTGCACATCTTCGCACCCGGTACGAACATCGTCTCGACTTGGCCAGGGGGTCTGATGGCATATGACACCGGCACTAGCATGGCGACTCCCTTTGTAACCGGCGCGGTGGCCTTGCTTCGTGGTGTGGTCCCCTCCGCGACCGTGCTGCAAATTCGTGCGGCGCTCTCCAGTTCAGCCGCCCATAGTTCCGAGTACATCAACGTATCGAAAGGCCGAATGGACCTGACGACGGCGCTCAGCGAACTGCATCAAATCACGGGCCACTAGCGCGCAGCCACCACTCGCTAACGCTTAGCGAAAGCCCCGCCCAGCCCTTCCTTCCCGCCTCGTCGGCGTGATAAACAACTGGCTTTGCTCCTCCTCG
>JAYWAE010000382.1:0-9447 GCA_043782715.1 Pseudobdellovibrionaceae bacterium
AAATCGATCTCTTTTAAGGTTTCGCCGGCGTGAAAATTCGTGACCGGCACTTCCGCCGTCGGGATCATGTGGTAATCGGTACCGGCGAGATGAAAGACATCGTCTTTAAATTTGGGAAACTGCCCGGTGCCGACAAAAGACTGCGAGTTGGCGATAAACGGTGGAATCATCTCCGTGTAACCATGCTCGCGCGAGTGTAAATCCATTTTGTACTGAATCAGCGCCCGCTCCAAGCGGGCCGCCCCGCCCTTGAGAAATGCGAAGCGCGCACCCGCGACTTTGCCGGCGCGTTCAAAATCCAAAATGCCCAGGTTCTCCCCAAGCTCCCAATGCTCCTTGGGTTTGAAGCTCATGGTTCGCTTTACGCCATTGGCGCGAACGAGCAAATTGTCCTCTTCGGATTCACCGACGGGTACGCTTTGGTGCACTTTATTCGGCAACACCATCACGAAGTCGGTCAGCTCATGCTCCGCCTTCGCGACTTGCGCCTCGAGTTCTTTGCCCTCGGCGGCGATGCCTTGCATCTCTTTGAGGATTTCGCTGGCGTCTTCTTTCGCGCGTTTTTTGCGCGCGACTTCCTCGCCGACTTTGTTCTGTTTGGCGCGCAGGCCTTCTTGCGCTGTAATGATGGCTTTGCGCTTTTGATTCAGCGCTAAAATCTTATCGACGGCAGAAGGATCGCCGCCGCGGTTTTTCAAAGTACGCCGGTACTCGTCGGCGAAGGTCATGCCGGTTTGCGGATTGATTTCAGTTTGTTCGAGTGCGCGAACGTCGATCATGTGCCATCCTTACGCGCCGGGCGCGATCAGAATGTACATGCGAAGAAGAAGGCCGATCAAGACACAAATCAGATTGAAAATAAATACGTGCGTCCACGTCCAATGGCGCGTGATGCGCATGAGGGCGGCCACCACCACCACCGTGACCAGTGTGAAGGCCAAGAATTCATACTGCACGATCTCTTGGCCGATCAAAGCCAGGGTAAGACCCAAAAAGATACCGGTCAGGAGCCGCATGCCCAAGAGGGCCATGGCGTTACTCGTATTTCTGAAGCGATCTTGCACGTTGGATATCAAGTTGCCCATGGTTCTATTTTAAGGCGTTTGCCCGTGCTGTAAAGCGGAAATTCGCCCCTCGATCTGCATGCGGTCGGGAGCGTCGGGGTCGAGGACGAAATACTGCCGGTAGGCATCGACGGCGCGTTGGATGTCGCCTTTGAGTTCAAAAATCGCGCCCTGCTCCTTATAAATATCCGCCAGTCCCGATTCCTTGGTCGCGGCGACGTTGAGCATGGCCGCGGCGGCATCGAGATCGCCCTTTTTGCGGTAGCATTGGGAGACCTTCACGTAAGTTGCCGCCGGCTGTTGGCGCAGCTTGATCGCCTGCTGGTACTCGCTGGCGCAGTTCGAGTACTGCTGCAAGATTGCGTGTGCCTCCGCCGCCAGCAAATAGGCATCGGCCATATTGGGGTTGGCTCGCTTCTCCAGATCGGTTTCGGTCAGTGCTTTTTGCGGATCGCTCATCAACAGGCCCGCCCGTCCGAGCTGATAGTGCACGAGCGGATAGAGTTTGTTTATGACCAGCACGCGATTGAACTGGACCGTCGCCTCGGTCGGCTTCTTGATATCGAGATAAATATTGCCGGCGAGGTAGAGCGGCTCGGCGTCGGCCGGATCGAGCACCGCCGCCTTCAGCAAAAGGTCCAGTGCTTCGCCCATATTGCCCTCGGCACGCAGGGCTTTGGCCAGTTCGACGTAGGCCTCTTTGGGTTTTTCATACAACTTGATGATTTGGCGGAAAACTTCGTCGGCTTGTTGAAAGCGCTCGTCGGCCAGATACATTTTGCCCAGCGCCACGCGGTACTCGGCAACCTGCGAGTAGTTGTTCACCAGCTTGACCATGTAGTCGATGCCCACATCGGCGCCTTGCAGCCCTGCCAGCGCCTGTGCATACACGATTTGCGCCTGCCGGTGGTTGACGTCGATTTCGACCGCCTTGGCCGCGTAGTTGTAACCCATCTTGTAGTCTTTTTGCGCCAAACTAGCTTGCGCCATTAAAATTTGCGTCTCGGCGTCGTTCTCATAAAGCGCCAGCGCCTGCTTGCCATAGTTGAGTGCGCCTTGCGGATTTCCGCGTTTTAGTTCGACGATCGCGAGTCCGCGGAAAACTTCATGACTCTTCGGATTCATTCGCCGCGCAGCTTCGAGAATGCGTCCGGCCGCTAAAAAATTGAAACGTTGAGCTTGGTAGTCGGCCATAGTGGCGTAAGCTTCCATCAGCTTGGGATCGGCGCGAATGGCGCGGTTGAGCCACTCGATCGCCTCGGTGCTGAAGCTCAGCTTCCATAAACATTGAGCGGCCTTGAGTGCCGCCTGCGCGTTTTGTTGATCTTCCTCGAATGCCGCCTTGTAGTGCGCCTGCGCGGCATGATAGTCGCCTTCGCGAAAGAACTGATCGCCTTCGAACAAGAGCTGTTGCCCTTTGACCTTTGTGCCTTTGAGTTTTTCGACCCCGCCGAGCTGGACGATTAAATTTTTGGCGGACGTGTTGGACGAATTGAGTGAGAAGGCAACCTGCGCATATTTCAGCGCCTTGTTCTGATCCCCCCGCGCCAGCGCGATCTCAGCCAAACCAAAATACCCGCGCGACTGCACCGAACGTGGAGCGCCGCCGCTGTCGAGACCTTGGTGCAGCAATTGCTCGGCCTGAGGCGCATGACTGAAGTATTTGTACTCGAGCAGCGCCAGCTCGATACGCGCCACCGCATGGTAGGGATTGGCCTTGAGCGCACGCCGGTAGAGATTGGCCGCATCGCCATAGCGCTCGAGTTTAGTCTGCACTTGCGCTTCCAGAACTTGCGGCATCACCCAGGCGGGCCAAAGCTGCTGGCTGCTGCGCAAATAGCCGATGGCCGAGGCGTGTTCGTTGCCGCCTTCGTAGAGCATGCCCTTGAGGAAGTAAAACATGATGGGCGGATTTTTATCGTTGGCGCGCGAGTCGAGTACGGCATCGACGAGCCCGGCGGCCTCTTGAAAGCGCGCCCGCACGATCAAGTCCACCACGCGGCAAGTCGCGGAGTTGACTCCGCCGGGATCGACGGTCGAAGCCATTTGTACAACTGTACTGATGGCCTTCGCGTCGGTCGAATCTTGATAGGCGTACGGCCAAAGCTGCAGATAGGTCATGCACAGAAACGCCATCGACCCCGAATCTTTGGAATTTTTTTCGATCACATAAACAAAATCATTCTCGGCCTTGATGTATCCATCGAAGTAATCACGCGCGAACATGGCAACTCCTTGGCCATAGCGCGGCTTGAGTGTTTCGGCATTGGCTTGCGGTACATTTTTCTGCGGCGCCAGAAGGTGAATGCGCTCTTCGTTGCCCGGCGTACCATTGAACAAGAATACGGCCACGACTACACCTACTAGCGCAAGCGCGATCGGCACCCGGCCACGGGTTAGGATCTCGCGCCAAACCTGCGGGCGCGTGTCGACCAGCTCGATGTCTTCATGCGTTTTGCGCCGCTTCGAGCGGGTGGCCGTAGACTTTTCCGGCGCCACTTCTACGCTTGGCGCTTCGGGCTGGTCGTCCATGCGAAACGCCACCGACGTCGCTTCTGGGTCATTGTTGACGTGCGTACCTTGCTGGCGAGTGAACTCCAGTACCCGCGTGCTCTCGGACATTTCTTCGTCTTGGTTGCTGGCTAAAACTTCGAGCAGCTTGTCGTAGAACTGCGGATCCTGCGAAATGGGAAACCATTTTCCGTCCGGATAATGGGCGATTGCTTCCTCGCCGGAAAATTCGCCACGACCTATTTTATAGAGGATCTTTTCCGTGCTGAATGGCCCGTCGATGCGGCCCGATGCGTCGCGGATGATCCATTTCCTGTTGCCTTGCCCCATACGCCTCTTTCCCAATTCTAACTGTAGATTTGAAGCACGCCTAGGACGGCGTTTCGGTATGAGACCAAACGGCTGGGTCCAAAATGGGGATTTGGTTGCAGAATGGTAACGTGTTTGTAAATTGTTGAATCTTCAGGGTTTATCTCCCCTGTGCAAGATCTCCCGTTTCATGGCGGCACCACCAATGATCCAGAGCACTTAGCTCAATCGACGAGAGCGTTGGCATCCGAGTTGCTCTACGGAACACAGTCATCACAAAATTTCCATCGGGGGAAATATGAAAAAGATCGCCATCACCTTGTACGTCATTTCGATTTTGCTGATCTCCGGGTTCGCGCGCGCGGAAGCCGCTACTTTGGCTACCTACTCGCAAGTGCAATACCAATCTCCTGTAAAGTTGAATCAAGCCGTTAGCGAAGGCCTAACGGTCCGTATCGCCGGGACGCTTCCTTGTCCGTCGGGCCAACCGATGGCGATTCTGACTCAAGATTCGCAAAGCCCCTCCACGCTCACTCTGCGGCTCTCGTCTCCCCTTCCTTTAGATGCCTGCATCGCGCGCGTGGTTGGATTTAACGCCCAGATCGAACTCCCTCTTCTGACGCAGACTTCGATGATCAAAATCGATGAAAACATCATTTATTTGATCAAAGTCGAAGGTCTCGATTTCTCCACGCAGGTTCGCGGATCGGATCTTTTGAAATAGCTTGAATCGATAGGGCGGCCACCCCTCGGCCTCCCTTCCGTGTTTCCCTGACCCGGCTTGGTCCCCTCCCAGCCGGGTTTTTTTTCGTCTTTCTCTTACCGGGTTTGTTTACCTCACCTAATCTTCGTTCTTACTCTTGGGGGACACGGGCTCCTGCCCTCGCCGGCATCGCGCGTGCCGCGCGAACGCTTCACGCTTGCCGGAGGTCCCCCAAGAGCAAGAACGAAGATTAGGTGAGGTACGCAAGCTCGGGGGAGAGGGAGACGAAAAAATGGTCGGGCACTTGATTGGGGCGGTTTAGATATTAAGAATTTAGATCACTCTTTATTGGACTACGGTGGCGGTGCTTCTGTGCAGAGAGGGGGTTTGGTGTCGAAATCTTTCATGATTTCTTCTGCGAAGACTGTCGCGCCTGCGCGCGAGAGATGTAAGCCATCGGTACGTAAAGCCGACGGGGGGATTGTGCTGCCACCCAAATAAGGAACTGAGCCTGTCTTTTCGAATTGGGTAAGTTTCTTGTCGATGTCGATGAGGTGGCAAGTGGGAAGCTTGCGGCACGGTTCCATCGCGGCGTTGATCTTTTTTTGGCAATCCAGGTTCAAGGAGTTAGGAATATTGCCGAGAACCAAATTGATTTTATATTCATTGATGTGCTTGAGCAGACGTTGAACGTCACGTACTGAATTTTCGCAGTGAGAGGCCCCGCCGTTCCCGTCCCAGAAGAAAAGATCGACGGCAAAAATAGTCCCAGGTGACGCAAGGCTCGATGCTAGAACCCGTTCAATATTGGCGCTTGAGGGCATCCCGGGTGCCGTGATTTTGGATATGTGCGGATCTAAATTTGGATTGGCTCCGCGTAAAATATCAAGTGGATGCATCCCTATGCCCGCGGAGATGCTCGCACCAGTCACTATTATTTCACCTTTGAGAATGCAGCTGTGGCGGCTAAAATCCCAGTCGTGATTCAATTTGCTCGCGACTTGCGCAAGTGGTGAGAATGCTCCTTGCACCGGTGGACAGGCGCCGCCGGCGGCCGGTGCGAGTAACAATGTGAAAATGGCAGCCGATACCATGGTTGAGTTCACTTTAGGCGGCTGACTTTTGCGCCGAGGGCCGTGAGTTTAGCTTCCATGTTTTCGTAGCCGCGGTCGAGATGGTAGATGCGATTGACGACCGTTTCACCTTGCGCGACCAGGCCAGCCAATACTAGACATGCACTCGCGCGCAAATCTGTCGCCATGACCGGAGCGCCTGTCAGTTTGCCGGGAGTTCCGCGTACCACGGCCACTCTAGTTTTGGGGGTGATGTCGGCGTTGAGGCGCACCAGCTCTTGCACATGCATGAAGCGATTTTCGAAAACAGTTTCGGTGATCACGCTCGTGCCTTGGGCAATCGTCATTAGCGCCATAAACTGCGCTTGTAGATCGGTGGGAAACGCCGGGTGCGGACTGGTCGTAATATCGACCCCTTTCCAGCCCTTGCATTTTTGCACAGTCAGGGAATTTTGACTTGCGGAAACTTTAAAACCGCTCTCGATCATTTTCGACGTCAACGCGGTGAGGTCGTCGGGCTGGCAACGGTCGACCGTGACTTCTCCTCCCGTGATTGCCCCGGCGATCAACAATGTGCCGGCTTCGATGCGATCGGGAATCACGTCGTGTTCGGCCGGACGCAGGCGATTGACTCCCTGAATGCGCATGATGCTAGTACCCGCACCTTCAATTTTGGCGCCCATCTTTATGAGATAGTTCGCTAGATCGACGATTTCGGGTTCTTTCGCGGCATTTTCAATTACCGTTTCGCCCTCACTCAGTGTCGCGGCCATCATTATGTTTTCGGTTCCGCCGACTGTGGGCGACTCAAAGAGAATTTTCGCACCTTGAAGTTTGCGGGTTTTCGCGAGCACATAACCGGCTTCGACCGCAATCTCCGCTCCCATGGCCTTCATGCCTTCCAAATGTAGATCGATCGGCCGCGTGCCGATGGCGCAACCACCTGGTAAACTGACCTTGGCTTCTTGAAAGCGCGCGAGCAACGGCCCTAAGCAAAGAATGCTGGCGCGCATTTTACGAACGATGTCGTAGGGTGCCTCGAAAGTCTTCGGCGCCTTCATAAAAATGCGTAGTGTATGGTCTTGATAAGAAGTCTCACAGCCGAGATTCTCTAGCAGCTGGCAGGCTGACTTCACGTCGACCAGGTCCGGAACGTTGTGGAAGATGTGTTCTCCGTCGGCCAACAAGGAAGCGAAGATCAACGGCAGCGTCGAGTTCTTAGATCCACTCGCTGAGGTGACTCCGTTGAGTTGTGTTCCACCCTTTACCGCCATCTTATCCATTCTGATCACTCCGTCTACTGGCTGAGACGACACGCTCAAATCCCGCCAGATCTTTTGCCGATTGAATATTTTCAAATCCTGCGTTTTCAATTATCTCTCGCACGTTTCGGCTTTGCCTAGACCCGATTTCACAAACCAGAACCCCTCCCGGCTTGAGATGGCGACTGGACCATGCAGTCCATGAGCGGATAGCCGTCAAGCCATCCTCACCTGAATAAAGTGCCGCATGCGGTTCATACTTATGTACGGAATCTGAAACGTCTGTGTCACCAATGGCGATGTAGGGCGGATTTGTGACGATTAGGTCGAGCAGACGCGGTGGTTGGAATTTCTCGACTTCCGACGTGATCACTTCGACACGGTCACCGAGGCCAAGCAAAATCGAGTTCTGCCGGGTCAATTTTGCCGCCAGGGGAGATGAATCGACCGCAAACAATTCAGCCAACGGCAATTCGGCGAGCACGCTTAGCCCCAAGCAACCCGTGCCGCAGCCTAAATCGGCAAGCGTGCGGGCACCGGGCGCTAACTGTATTGCGATCTCGACAGCGAGCTCCGTCTCAGGGCGCGGCACAAGTACGCCTGGCGCCACGGCGAATTCATATTTGTAAAATCCCCTTTTGCCCGTGAGATACGCCAGCGGATAGCCTTCATTTCGCCGCCTCGCCCAATCACGCGCTTGGTCCGCGACAGCAGCGCTGACAAGACGGTCATAGTTCGCAAGCAAATCTGCGGCATCACGGGCCGCAAGCGCCAGCAAAATCGCGCGCGCCTCGAGTGCGGGCTGCTCGCAGCTCTTGAGCAAGACGCGCAGTTCGCTTTCTAAACTCTGCAAGGTCATGACTGAGTCTGTTGTTTGAGCGCTTCGGCTTGATGGTGCGTGACCAACGGATCGACCAAAATTTCGAGCGCGCCGCCCATGACTTGATCGATGGCGTGCGTGGTCAAGCCGATACGATGATCGGTGATCCGCGATTGCGGGAAGTTGTAAGTACGAATGCGCTCGGACCGGTCACCGGTGCCGATTTGTGAAAGCCGTGCATCGGAGGCCTCCTTGCGCACTTTGTCTTCTTCGGCTTGCTTCAAGCGCGAGTACAAAACCTTCATTGCCTGATCTTTATTGGAGTGCTGCGACTTACCATCTTGGCAAACGACGACCGTATTGGTGGGAAGGTGGGTCACGCGCACCGCAGATTCGGTCTTATTCACCGACTGTCCGCCCGCGCCACCCGAGCGCATGACGTCGATGCGCAGGTCCTTGGCTTCAATTTTTATTTCGTTCTCTTCCGCTTCGGGAATGATCGCAACCGTAATGGTCGAGGTGTGCACACGGCCCTGAGCTTCCGTCTTTGGTACCCGCTGTACGCGATGCACGCCGCTTTCGTATTTCAATTTCGAAAATACCTTGTCGCCGGTCACCATCGCGATGACTTCTTTGTAGCCGCCGACGTTGCCAGCCGAGGTGGAGAGCGGCTCTACCCGCCAGCCCTGTTGGCCGGCATAGTACGAATAGGCGCGGAACAGTTCCATGGCAAAAAGACTGGCTTCGTCTCCGCCCGCACCGGCGCGGATTTCCATGATGATGTTTTTGTCGTCGTTAGGATCTGTGGGGAGCAAAAGAACTTTGAGATGTTCCTCGAGCGCCGTCAGGCGTTTTTCGAGCGGACCGATTTCCTCTTTGGCCATTTCCCGCATGTCGGGATCTTTTTCGGTTTCTAGAATCTGCTTGTTACCCTGCAATTCATCGCGGGTCTTTTTGAAGTCGCGGAACACCGTCACGACCTTTTCGAGGTCGGAGAGTTCCTTCATCATCCCACGGTAGCGTTCCTGGTTGTTGGCGACGCCAGGTTCCATGAGAGATTGCTGAATTTGTTCGAAGCGCTTTTCGACTTCCTGGAGTTTCTCAAACATAAGGCGGCCTTAGCCGCCCATCGAGCCGAGGAAGTCGCCGTTGGTTTTCGAGTGCTGAAGCTTGTCGAGCAAGAACTCCATGCTATCCACCACGTTCATCGGCGCCAAAACTTTGCGCAGAATCCACAGGCGGTTGAGCTCCTTGGCTTCGATCAACAAATCTTCTTTACGCGTGCCAGACTTGTTGATGTCCATGCACGGGAAGATGCGTTTTTCCATCAGCTTGCGATCCAAGTGGATCTCGGAATTGCCGGTTCCTTTGAATTCTTCGAAAATAACTTCGTCCATGCGCGAACCGGTGTCGATCAGCGCGGTGGCGATAATGGTCAAACTTCCGCCCTCTTCGATATTACGGGCCGCACCGAAGAAACGCTTCGGTTTATGAAGCGCGTTCGAATCCACACCGCCGGAGAGAATCTTGCCAGAGGGCGGAACGACGGTGTTGTAAGCGCGCGCGAGGCGTGTGATCGAGTCGAGCAAGATCACGACATCGTGTTTGTGTTCGACCAAGCGCTTGGCTTTCTCGATCACCATCTCGGCGACTTGCACGTGACGAGTGGGTGGTTCGTCGAAGGTGGAGCTGATGACTTCGCCCT
>JAYWAE010000383.1:0-3571 GCA_043782715.1 Pseudobdellovibrionaceae bacterium
TGATGATAGGTGGAATGAACACGGCGTTCGCCGATGATCGCCCGTCCCTGCACGGACCGCACAACGTTGGTGGTACTTTGGGCTTCGCACCCGGTGGAATGACGTTCAGCGCATTCTACGAGTATTTGATCGACGGTTCGTGGGGTCCCAATGGGTATATACGCAAGTTCCCCAAAGAGAAGGGACCGAAGAACGCAGCTCCTGGCATTTTGGCAATCGGAGCTGGCGCCGGCCATCACTTCTACAAAAAGAACTGGGATTTGAGCTTCACGCCTGGCTTGGCGATCCTCAATATCGATGCGGTTGTCGGTGATGACGTCACGACCTTAGGCCCGAGCTTGGGCATCGGGTTGGTTTACCAGCTGACGAGCATTTGGGCCGTCGGATTTGAAAACACCCGCTATTGGGTTTGGTTCAACAGCGATTACGCCGGTGAGTTGCGCGATGATATGTCCGTGAAAGTGCGCGCGAGCTTCTAGTCTGAAAAGAACTTGGAACCTCAAGAGGCTTTCTTAAGGTTCCTCGTCCAATCGGCCATTCTGGCGAGCGCCGATTGTGGCGCTTCTTCAAAGGCGACGCCGTACGCTTTGTTGGCCGCGGACCAAACCACGCGTCCCGCGACTTCGACTTTCTCTAGCCCATCGGGCGATGAAATAGACAAGGTAATGAGACCGCCGTCTTGCAGCAGTGCCGAGGTGTTGACCTGCGCACCGCCGAGTGAGAGCGAGCTGACAGAGCCGACCAGTTCACGGTCACCGACGCTGATGCGCACGTCGCTGTTGATTTGGAAGCGCTCGTGTTTGCGGCGCTGCTCAGGAGCGCGCATGCGGACGCCTAGTAAGATCACCAGTGGTAGCAAAACAATCGCGACCACGCCCGCGGCCGCACCTAAACCAAAAGGTGGTTCACCGCCGCCGCCACCACTATCTTGGAGCTTATGCACCATGCCGCAGCCGCCCGCATTGCCGGCGACATTCGAGGCCAATTGGCGGTCGCCGTTGTAGTTAAAATTGTAAGCCGGCTGCGTGGAGTCGACCGAAGCGGTTTTGGCGTAACTAACGGCACTGGCGGAATTCAAACGGCCCGCGGAACTCACTTTGCCGTTCAATTGCGCAATGGCCTGCGTTTGGCCGAGCAAAATCGTGCGCAACTGATAGCCGAGCATACCGGGCGATCCGACTTTCATTTGCGCGGCCGTGCCCGACACGAACGGAGTCGCCATGCTGGTACCTGAGAGGAAGGTGAACGAGTTGTTCGGGATCGTACTCCAGATATACACGCCCGGGCTGCCGAGGTGAACGGTGCCCGAACCATAATTAGAGAATGAGGCGAGATAGTCATAGTCGGTGGTGGCGGCGACCGAGACGACGTTGGGCACGTCGTAGTTGGCTGGATACATGGGAGCCGAGTCGTTGTTGGTCCCGAGGTTGCCGGCGGCGGCCACAAACAGCGCGCCTTTCGAATAGGTATAGGCCACGGCCTCGTTCAATGCCGAACTGTAGCTACTGCCGCCCCACGAGTTGTTGAGCACCGAAGCACCGTTATTCACGGCATAATAAATCGCGCGAATCGCGTTTGAAGTCGTGCCGACGCCATTACCATTGAGAAACTTGAGCGGCATGATTTGAATCTTCGACTGATGTAGCGGCGTCGTGAAGATGTTTTGATCGACGCTGAGAATAATGCCGGTCACGTGCGTGCCGTGATTGTCGTCGTCATATATAGTCGGCGAATTGTCGACGTAGTTCCAACCGTGCACGTCGTCGATATAGCCGTTGCCGTCATCGTCGATGCCATTGCCGGGAATTTCGCCGGGGTTGGTCCACAGAGCGCCAGTGCCGACGATTACAGAATGGGTCGTGTCGAGGCCGGTGTCGATCACGGCCACGATCGGGCGCACGCTCGGCATGCCCGAGCTGGAAGTCCACACCGACTGCACGCCAATGTTGGCGCCGGTGGCCGTGCCGGTGCTTTGTGCCTGCACGGCGGCAGCTTGTACCTCTTGTGCGGTGAAAGCTTGGTCCATCGCGGCTTCTTTGGGCTTGGACAGATAATAGTTGGGTTCGGCGTATTCGACGTTGGGATCGCTTTGCAAATCTTTGACGGCCGATTCCACCGACTGCCCTTTCTTGAGGCCGTAGTGGTACATGTTCATTTTGCCGAAGGATTGCTTGAGCAGCATTTCTTTGTCGCTACTGGCTTTGCCCATGAAAGCGTAGGAGGCGGCCGAGCCGTGTCCACTCTTGAGCTTTACGATGATCTCACCGGGAACGTAGTCCTGCGCACCGGCCTGGGCGCTGAAAAGTGAAAATACCAATCCGGTCAGAAGCGCCCGCAACAAAACAGATCCCTCCGCTTACATTCGACTGGGCGAGATTGCCCCAGGACTCTTACTAGCTTATCGGACTATGGTCCTGGAGACTTAGACAGTTTTGTTGAATTCCAATCTTGGGCCGCTAAATTTTTACGGTCTCATTTTGAGATGATCAAACTGAGACTCTGGAATTGAGTTTCAATTTTGTTCTATTGAGCCATGATCCGCGGGTTGCGCGTGACATTCGCTTTGGCTTCAATCTCTTGTGACCAGGCGCTGATGAGGTCGTTGGATTTGCGGTAGGCGAGCATGCGTTCTGCGCCTTCTTGGGCTTTGCCCTCACCGCCATCTTTCCACGAAAGCACTTCGACAATGGCGTGGCCGCCTTTGATCGAAATGAGTTCCGTAATAAGGCCGGCTCCTTTGCCGTGCTTCATGATGGCTTGGATCACCTCAGGGCTGTCGCCGAGTTTGGGGATTGTGGGCGAGGTCAGGTCAAACTCCCCGCTTTCTTGCCACTTTAAACCGGCTTTGCTGAGCATGCCGTCGATCTCTTTTTTGCCGCCCTTTTCCAGTGACGATTTGGTCTTGGCCAAAATTTCACCCTGCTTTTTGTTGACCAGCAATTTTCGCGCGACTTCGTTTTTGACGTCGACGAAGGGTTGCAGACCGCCGGCGATTTTCTTTTCCACATAGACGATGTGATAGCCAAACGGAGTTTTGACCGGTTCGCTGATTTGGCCAACTTTAGTTTCGAAAGCGGCTTTTTCAAACTCAGGTACCATGCGGCCGCGTTCAAACTCACCTAAGTCCCCACCCTTGACTTTGGAGCCCGGGTCGTCGCTCTTCTCGCTGGCGACTTTGGCGAAGTTGGCGGGCGTTAATGTTTTGCGCAAGTCCGCGGCCATTTTGGCGGCTTCCGCTTCGGGACGCTTCTCATCCATGCGCACCAAAATATGGCGGGCGTGGACTTTCTCCTGCCGCGTGAACTCGACCGGATTGTTTTTGTAATAGCCTTCGATTTCGGCAGCGCCCGACTTCATGTACTCGCTGACATCTTGATCCGAAACGAAGCCGGGCTTTTTGAGATCTTCATCGCTGATTTCGACAAAGCGAATGTTGAGCTTTTGACTGGCAAGCATTTGATTGCGCTTGATTTCTTCACGCGCCGGCGTCGCCGAACCGACGAACAGTTCCTGCAGGCGCTGGCTGACGAGTTGCTTGCGCACTTGGCGCTCGAAGTCCTCGGTGGACAAG
>JAYWAE010000384.1:0-3568 GCA_043782715.1 Pseudobdellovibrionaceae bacterium
TCCACGTTTCTGGCATTCGCGCCAGTCGATGTGGTCGAAGCCGCTGGTGGCGCTGATCACTAGTTTTAGCTTTGGTGTTTGATCGAGAAAATAGGCGTCGATTTTAGTTTGCGAGCGGATCAGGGCGATCTCCGCCTCGCTGCGCTGTTCGGTGATCTCGGCTTTGGCCTTGAGACGTGCGAGGGCATTGACCGAATAACTCTCCAGCACCGCGATCTTCATAGGAACAGCGGTTCCGCGCTTCTGAGTAGAAATGAAAGTTGATTCTTGAACATCGCGGCTTCATTGCCCTTGTTGAGCGCCTCGCCCAGCGCTTCGAGCAGTGCCAACATGTCTTCGTCGCGCACATCGCCCATGTGACCGATCCTTAAAATCTTACCCTTGAGCTGATCTTGACCGCCCATGATGGTGATGCCGCGTTCTTTTTCCAACCAATCGCGGATCTGCGCGCTGTCGCTGGGTGTGAGCAGTGCGGTTACGCTTGGAGCCGGGGAGTTCGAGTAAACTTTGAGTGCCAGGGCTTCACCCATGGCGCGCGTGGCTTGTGCAAGCATCATGCAACGCTTGTACATGCGATCGGGATTGCTGCGCTCGATTCGTTCGAGAACCGTGTGCAGGCCGACGACCAGCGGCGTGGGGCAGGAGAAGTGTGTGTCGCCTTTGTCGTTCATTTTTTTCTCGAGCGCGACGTCGAGGTAGAATTTTTTGATCTGGCTCTTGGCTTGTGCGGCCCAGGCTTTTTCTGACAGCGCGATAAAACTTAAGCCCGTTGGGATCATAAATGCTTTTTGCGAGCCTGCAATCATCACGTCGATTTGCCACTCGTCCATCGGCAGCGGCATGCATCCTACGGCGGTGATTGCGTCGACGATAAACAACGCGTTCGGCGTGGTCTGCTTGACGGCTGCGGCCATCGCGCGCACCGGATGCAGAGTTGCCGTGCTGGTCTCGCACGCCTGCGTAAAGACGGCTTTGACGTTTGGATGTTGCTTGAGTTGTGCCGTGAACTCGTCGCTGTTGGCGGCTTGTCCCCACGCCAGATTCCAGCGGTGAGTTTTGACGCCATAGATTTCGCACACCTCGGCCCAGCGTTCGCCGAATTTTCCGCTGACCACCACCAGCGCTTCATCGCCCGGGCTGAGCGTGTTGACGACCGCCGCTTCCATGGCGGCGGACCCGGTGCCGGTCAGGATCATCACGGGCTGTCTGGTCGCAAACAGATTCTGCAGTCCGAGCCAAACGTGTTTGAGGATCTGCTGAAACTGCGGCGTGCGGTGATGCAGCACCTTCTCGCTCATGGCTCTCAACACTGCGGCCGGAACGGGCACAGGGCCGGGAGCAAGTAAGCGGTAAGGGTATTGGCTCATGCGTTCAATTTAGGTGGTGCTTGGGCAATGCGCAAGGATACCGTCTCCTCCGCCCGATGAATTCGCATTTTGCGAATATCGCCATTTCGACAAAATGACCTCGAAGTGGGCGTAGGTTGGAGATCATCGCCGCCTGAATCTCGTAGAGGCCGAATATACTGAAATGGCGATATCGCTTAAAACCTGGGAGAACGCAGCGGCTAGCCCAAATAGGTCGGCTACCTGTCCGCGCCCCACCTACCGCAACCTTGACGCATCGAGCACGATTGAATAGCGTGAGGGGGTGCAAGGTCGAAAATTAGGTTCTTTTATTATCGCGGCTATTTTGCCGGTCACAGGCTGTGCCTATCATTATGGCCTCGCCGAGCGCTCGCTACCCGGTGGGTACACGCAGGTCGCGATTCCGGTGTTCAAAAATAAAACGGCTGAAGTCGGCATCGAACCTTATTTTACCAACGCTTTGATCCGCCGCTTCAATCGCAGTCAAGTGGCGCGAGTCGGCGACAAAGAATCAGCGCCCGTGTTGCTCGAAGGCGTGATTACAAAGATCGACACCGCGTCCGTGTCGACGATACTTTCAGATGCAAATAAAAATCTTTTGCCTGAAGACACGGTGCTGACGACGCAATATCGCTTGACCGTTTCGGCCGAAATTACCATTCGGCGAAAATCCGATGATCGCGTGATTTGGCAAGGCTCGTTCAGCAACGAAAAAGTTTACGCTGCGCCACTCCTTGGAACTCCGGTTGTGAACTCGGCCAATGCGACTTACAATCAAAGCGCGCGCATGGAGTACATCAGCCGCCTGGCTGAGGAAATGATGAGCGAAGCCCATGACCGCATCACGGAGAATTTTTAGTGACTTTGGATTTGCGTAAACTTCAGCAACGTCTTGAATCCCATCCGCCGGCGGCGATTTATCTTTTGCTCGGTGAAGAGACCTTCTTGATGCAAGAAGCTGTGCAAGTTTTAAAAGACAAGAGTCTCGAGCCCGGCACACGCGAGTTCAACTGCGACGTCTTCGACGCCGGTGATGCCTCAGCCGGAACCGTGCGCGACGCCGCCGAAATGCTGCCGATGATGAGCCCGCGCCGGCTGGTCGTCTTTCGTGGTGTCGATGATTTAAAAGACAAAGATTGGGAAGCGCTTTATCCCTTGCTCGAACGCCCTGTTGAGTCGACGACACTGGTGTTTACCGCCGAGACGCTCGACAAACGTAAAAAAGCTTTTAAAAAACTGAGCGAAGCTTCGGTGCTGGTCGAACTCAAGCGTCCGTATGACAATCAGCTGCTCGACTGGATCGACTACTTGGCCTTTCGCCAAGGTTTGAAAGTCGCGCGCGAAGCCGCGGCCCTGCTCAAGCAATTCGTCGGCACCAATTTGACCGAGTTGAATAACGAGCTGGGTAAGTTGAAAGACTACTTGGGCGAGCGCACGACGATCGAGCCGAAGGACGTGCTGCAAGTCGTTTCGCAAACGCGCGTCGATCGCATCTTCGATCTCACCGACGCGATCGGCCGCCGCGACCGTGCGACGGCGCTGCACACTTTAGCCAACTTGCTCGAACACGGGCAGAGCGAAGTTGGCGTGCTGGCGATGATCACGCGCCACTTCCGCATCTTGAGCAATTTGAAAGATGGTCAGCGCGAGGGTCTTGCAGGAACTAGGCTGCTGGCCAAGGCGGGGATTCCGAACTTTCTGCTCAATCAGTACATGGAACAAATCCGCCACTGGGATGATTCCAAGATCGAACGCACGTTCAATGTGCTTCAAGACACCGACCGCGCGCTTAAGTCCTCGAGCGTGCCTTCGCATGTTTGGCTAGAGAACTTCGTCCTTAAGACCTGCTCCTAAGACCTGCTCCTAAGACTAAGGACCAACCGCCTCAATTTAATCCGTTATTGCGCCGAAGACTACATTGATGTGGTTCGCGATTTTTCTAATCACTTTGGCGATGATGATTCCAGCCGCGATGGCTCAATCGACCGGCTATGTTTGGACCAAGGGCGTCCCGCAAGTCATCAAACAAAAGCACTTTAAAGGTAAGAACTACCGCATGCTCGACGTGAACGAGGAGAACAGGCAGTTCGCCGAGGACGGTTACGTGCCGCCACGCGAACGGGCCGCGCTTTTTCACAAATTGAAACTCGAAGACGCCACCGCTGCCATGGATGACATGGACAAAGACATGCTGGTCATGG
>JAYWAE010000385.1:0-9420 GCA_043782715.1 Pseudobdellovibrionaceae bacterium
CAGCCCCTTAAGGTCGCTAATTACGGTTACGCTATTGTCTCACTCACTGCTCTCGTATGCAGAACCTACCAAGCCATTTTACGATCAACCCACTATAGCTTCCAGATATACACTTTCAACCGCACAATCGATCCCTACCGGCGGCGCAACCAAAACCATAATTAATTTCGACACCATGAGTTTTGATACGACTGGTGCGGTAGCCACTGGCGCCGCTTGGCACTTCACTGCTCCAATGACTGGTATTTATCACGTGTCGGCGACTGTTCTTTACAATTCGGCCGCCTACACAGTTACCAATCAGGTTGACCTTGCAGTCTATCGAACGGCCTCAAATACTTTGTATGCTTACCTTGATTACTGGACCGCACCTAGCGCTACAAATTATCAAGTCACCGTGAAGGGTTCCACTGACATCTTCATGTCACAAGGCGACCAAATTGACCTTCGTACAAACCAAGCGTCTGGCTCCGCAATCACCTTGAATAATTGTAGCGGATGCTCACATATCGAAGTTTCTAAAGTCGCGTTCTAAGATACTCCGCAAGTGTGGGAACTTTATTTTTTCGGCAATTGCATTTTGAGGCCCACTCGCTGCAGAGTGGGCCATAAAAACCCGATACCTGATACCTGAATCAAAGCTACATCTGGCCCCTGAGTGGCCATTGTCACTCACATCATTGGGGAGAAGTGGTCCTCGACGGGCCAGAACTGCGCTTGAAGTTCCCGAGCTGAAGCGCGTACATCGAAAATTGTTTTTGCAACAACGGCTTCGCCGAGTGCGACGGCAGAAAGTACACTTTCTTGCGTGCTTAGCCTTCCCTTGGGGGCAGCAACAAACTTTCCTTCCCACGAAAAGATATCGCACATTGAACTATGGTCAACGCGCTCGAGACCAGAGGACTCTTTGGGCTTCCCGCTCTGAACAAAGCGACTGAGATCGCTACCGATTTTAACCCATATCTTATCGATAAGCTCTTGTTCGGAATCGCCGTGCAGAATTTCGCCATACTGATTTTTTTTGGCGAGCGTAGGGTCAAAGAATCCGTCGTTGGACGGAATTGCTACGAACGTTTTAAAGGCGGCGCAAGCAAACAATCCATATCCATGAAAGTTGGGTTCAAGTGTATGAACCCTCACGTTCGGCTGAAAAAGAATCGCGTCTAAGGGGGGTAAGAATTGGCCTTGAGCTACGAGCGCCCCTCTTTGATTTTCAAAAAGGCGGCGGAATTTTGTAAGAAAGCTTTTGGACTGATCACGGCCAACAACGGGATCAACTACCATCTTACGATCTTTTAGATAACTCAGCAAAGAGGTCGCGGTTGTGATCGCATCTTCGGGAAGAAGGTGACGACATACATCGGTAGTAGGCAGAGGCGGATAACTCTGAAATACGCGAACCGTGGAAGTTTTAGCCAGTTCAATAACACGCAAAAAAGCAGCTTCGGCAATGTCTAAATAACCGTACCTTAGCGCATACCGGCCGCATTCCAGTGCCCAAAAATAGACTACGGTTTGAGCAAGGAGTGCACGCAAGGCTCGCTTCCCACCCTCAGGATCTCCTTTCGCCTGCAGCAACCTACAGGAGGCGATTAATCGATCCTCCGCAAACGGCTCCCAGTTCCGCAATGAAGCGAATGCCGTCCTAACTCTCTCCAAAGTCACAGACTGTTTAAGAAATATATTGTCAGGTTCGAACGTGCAGAGCGATCTCCTAGCATCCTCTACGTCATCAAAACACGCTGCCAATACGGCAAAGGCAGAGCCTTCGGCGGAAACGTCGAACGGCCTAATGCGTGGGCGCCTAGGCGACCAATCGATTTCTTTGAACAAAAGGTCGGCGGCATCATAAGCGCGCCCAGGCTTCCCGGGCCGCTTGGGTTTAAAATTGTTCAAATTCGCAAACGTACGCCGATAAGTTGAATGATCATCGGGACAGCTTGCGGCTATTCGCACCTCTCCGCTCAAGCGCGGCTCGTTGTCCGACCAAGGCGTTGAATGAAAATGTTCACAGTGAAATAAGAGGATATCACCAACTTTGAGCTCGAATTGTAGCGGCTCTCCGTATCCCCAAGTAGCTGGATCGCGTTCGTTTAGTCCAGAGGGAAAAGAAATTAGCTTTTGTTTCAGCACGGTAGGAAAAAACAACAGCGATCGCCACTTTGGAATGGACTGAAGCGGAAACCAAATATTAATTGGCAGAGACGCCATAGGAACATCAACATCCCGGTGCGGGCCGACCGGCAAGTTTGCACAAACTGATGTCCCCGCTTCGTCGTGGGGATCAACGCTCATAAAATCCATGCGCTGAAACAGATCTCGCCGCGATCGAAGCGCCGCGTAGTGTTGCGGAAAATAAAAACGCAAAATAGAACCATCTATTGCCACAGGTTCGGGGAACCCGCCTTGGACGATGAGATCAGAAAACAAGATTGAAATATACTTGCTCTCGCGAAGAGTGTTCGCCACATGGACAAGTGCTCCGACGACCTCGGGGCTTGGAACTTCGAGATTATTTAAAAATCCCGCTGCCGCTGCCTCGAACCCAGAACCATATCGCTGACCAATGGCGGACAGAATAGCTCTTTTTAGTATCCTTGGCTCATTCATGTTGCGAAGAACAACAATTTTCATTTGCTCGCCGAGCAATGTAGCTAAACTAAGCGGGTAACTCTGAAGCAGCGACTGTTCTATTTCAACGTAGCTTTTTACTGCTACGGCCTGTTCAGAAGTTGTCTCCATACCCTTCACATCCAGCGAGTTAACTGACGGCCAATCTTTTTGACCCTACTGCCGAAGCCAGGCACCGGCGGTAGGTCATGACTAGGCTCGACAAGATTTGGAAAATAATTTTTTGCAAATTGCCGCACGATCACATCAGCAAAACTGTCCCGTACATGGATTAGGTCGGTTTCCCAGACGATCTGTCGATCCGAAATCGTGGCCATTTCATAGCTTGGAAAATAATCGATATTGTCATGGCGATTTTGCCATTCCTCAGCAACCGCGCGCAGAACCGACTTCGAATAGCAATTTGCGGTGGGGATGTCTCGCCCAGAAAACGTCGCGGCCATAGGGACTGGCGAGGTTGTAACAATTATTTTAAGATTCGGTTTACAGTGTTTTGCGAGCAGGGCGTATATCTGTTCGAGGTTTTCCATATTCTCCGCAAACGTCGACACCTCAAACGTAAATCTATTTGGCTCCTTTTCGAGAAGTTCAGCCAACAATCCGGCATTGCAGTTCAGTCCAGTTTCTTGGTCTTTCCAAAATTCTACCAATCCCAATGTGATGACAAAAATGTCTGCAGTCCGCAACTGCGACGTTACACCAGAAAGAAGGGCGAGATGCCGCTCATACACTTCCTCCGGTTTTGCCGCCGGTAAGGAAAGCTCACCTAAATGAGGCGAGGCTTGCAGATCAATCCCGCAGCCATCGGCCAATTGGACGATTGCGTTTCTAGGGAATTCAATTTCTTTGTCAAGCGCCCAGCGCAATTCGTTCAATATGGAATGCGTACTGTACTTGTTTGCATAGTTCACATTGACCTGGTTCCCAAATAGCCTCTGCGAAGCACTATTGAATCCAAGGGCGCTGGTACAATTCATTTCTTGCCGAAGGAAGGCTTTTTCAATCCTGCGGGCGAAACATGAGCCGATCGCGAATAATGCAGCATTTCCAACAAACGTAAAGCGTGGCTGATGGTGTGGCAATACAACGCCGGTTCGAATGCGTTCAGCAGTATCTTTCCAATAGGACTGCGGTTGGCTTCGATGGTTAAACAATGCATCCAGGCCTGCCAAGCTGATAAGCGACATGATCACCTCTATTAGAAGTAGAAAAAGCTATAGGGATTGAAATATCGAGCATCGTGAGGTCTATGACAAGAAATATCCACGACTGGCCGACCGCAAAAGCAGACGATTTTCATCGTATTGAGTACGTTTATCCGGGGCTCGTCGGCGATCTCCTAACAGCAGCTGAACGCACACGAGACTCCAGCGGACGCCTCTGCATTGGACTGGTTCAATCGCGACACCAGAGCCCATCCGCACGGCTGTGAATATAGCGCATCTAACACGCGCCTGACCCGTAAATCTTCGCCACATTCGACAATAAAGGCTGCGCCGTGCTCGCGGCTTGCACTCTCGCACGGCCCTCAATACGATATTTCCATGTTTCGCGGTCAGGTTCACTTCACCGTCAATGGCCAATTCCACGACCTCAGTGGCGAAGGAGCCTTTGCTCCATTGAGCGACACGCTTCGCTACCGGTTGCGCAAGACCGGCACCAAAGTGGTTTGCGCGGAAGGCGATTGCGGTGCCTGCACTGTTCTGCTTGCACGCGTAGGCGATAGCGGCGTTTTGGATTTTCAATCCATTAACTCGTGCATATTTCCCAGCTTTTCGGCGGATGGATGTCATTTGGTGACTGTTGAAGGCCTCGCAAGTGGCGAGGTTTTGCATGAAATCCAAAAATCGATGGCGCGCAACTTCGGCGGACAATGTGGATTCTGCACGCCAGGGTTCGTGATGTCGTTGGTCAACATGTTCGAGCGTAAGGCCAAGCCTAGCGAACAAAACATTAAAAATTACCTCACGGGAAACCTTTGCCGCTGCACCGGATATCAGCCCATTTTGCAGGCTGCCCAAGATGTCGACATGCAAAACGTAAAGCCAGTTCGCGAGATGTATCCGCTTCAGGTCGAAACTGAACAGCTGCGCGCGAAGACCACCTCTAGCTTAATGATTGAAGCCGGCGCCCGCACCTTGTTCGCGCCCCGCACGCTCGCCGAGGCCGTGAAATTTCGCGGCGAGAATCCTAAAGCGCGAATTTTCTCAGGCGCCACCGATATCGGCGTGCAGATCAATAAAGGAAAATATCCTGGCGATAAGCAAATGAGTCTGCATTTGCTCGTAGGCCTTAACCGGCTAGAACTTGATTCCGGCTTCGTTCATGTCGGTGCACGCGTCACTCTCGATCGTCTGCAGAACTTTTGTCAGACTCACGCACCCGCCTTCGCCGAGTTCCTCAATATATTTGCTTCGCCGCAGATTAAAAATTCGGCGACTCTCGCAGGCAATTTGGCCAATGGCTCACCCATTGCCGACACGACGCCATTTCTGCTGGCCGTGGATGCGCAGATCGAGTTGACTGGTTCTAAAGGCACTCGCCTTGTGCCACTCAATGGATTCTTCGTAGGTTACAAGAAATTCAATAAATCCGAAGAGGAGTTCATTACAGCTGTGCGTTTTATAACGCCGAAGACCTCGCGGCTAAAGATCGGACTATATAAAGTTTCACAACGCCGCGACTTAGATATCTCGTGCGTGAACTCATGCTTCATTGTGCACGAGCAAGACGGTAAAATCGCAAGTGCTAAAATCGCGTTCGGCGGCGTCGGGCCGGTTGCAGTCCGGTTATTCGAACTTGAAAACAAGATAACCGGCCAGACACTTGACCGCGCACTTGTGGATGCGGTGGCGGCCGAGATCGGCCAAACCGTGCAGCCGATATCCGACGTACGTGGCAGTGGCGTCTTTCGCAAACGCATGGCTCAGCAGCTGTTTAAAAAATTCGCCCGCGAGCACCTCGGCTTATGAAACAAGCGCACGAGTCCTCACGTGGCCACGTTACTGGAAGTGCCGAGTACGTCGATGACCGGCCGCTCGTACACGGTGAAGTCCATGTCGATATTTTCTTCAGCCCGGTGGCGAAGGCGAAAATCAAGTCTCTGAATCTAACCACTGCATGCGCCGTTCCGGGCGTGCTCGGCATCTACACCGCTCAAGATTTGCAACACAATCTCTGGGGATCGATTTTTCACGACCAACCTTTTCTCGCCGATCGAGAAGTCCAATTCGTCGGTGAAAGCATTGCCGTAGTCGCGGCCGAGAGCAAAGCTTCGGCAAGGGAAGCGCGGGATAAAATCCAAATTGAATTCACGCCGCTGACCCCGACGTTTACAGTCGAGACGGCAATCGCCAACAAAGAATTTATCGGTCCACTCCGCCGTATCGAACGCGGTGACGTCAACGTAGCGCTTGCGCAATCGCCACACCGGCTCAAAGGCTTGGCTGAGATGGCCGGCCAAGATCACTTCTATTTGGAGTCGCAGGCATGTATCGCTTACCCCAAAGAAGACCGGCAGATTGAAATTCACAGCTCAAGCCAGCATCCAACTGAAATTCAGCATCTAGTTGCCGAGGCCTTGGGCCTCAAGCATCACCAGGTCGTTTGCGTCGTCAAGCGCATGGGCGGAGCGTTCGGCGGCAAAGAGTCGCAAGCCGCGCCGTTCGCGGTGTACGCCGCACTCGTTGCACTCAAATTAAATCGACCGGCGCGCATGATCCTAAGCAAAGACGATGACATGATCATGACGGGCAAGCGCAACCCGTTTCACAATCTCTACGAGGTGGGATTTGACGGACAGGGAAAAATTCTCGCGTTGAAAGCGAAACTCTACTCCGACGGGGGCGCGTACGCCGATCTTTCCACGGCCATCATGGAGCGCGCCATGCTTCACCTGGACAATGCGTATTTCATTCCTAATTTTCAGGTCGAGGGGCAAGTTTGCAAAACCAATACGCCCCCCAACACCGCCTTTCGCGGCTTCGGCGGCCCCAAAGGGGTCGTGACCATCGAAGGCATCATTGAAGACATCGCTCAGTACCTGCAAATCGATTCGTTCAAAGTGCGCGAGGCGAATGTTTACCGAAAAGGTCAAACCACGCCCTACGGTCAGGAGATTGGCGACGAAATTTTGCCCCAGCTTTTTGCCAAATTAAAAACCGACACCGACTATGCCAATTGGCGGCGCGAGATCGAGAAACACAATAAGAGCGGACATTCCACCGTGCGCGGACTGGCGGCGACCGCGGTTAAATTCGGCATTTCGTTCACTACCCGATTCTTGAATCAAGGCAATGCCTTGGTCAACGTGCACCTCGACGGTACGATCCAAGTCTCAACCGGCGCCACGGAAATGGGCCAAGGCGTGAATACGAAAATCGCGCAGGTCGTGGCTGATGCGTTTTCAATACCGGTCGCCGACGTGCGTGTGATGCCCACGTCGACCGAAAAAAATCCCAACACTTCCGCGACCGCTGCGTCCAGTGGTGCCGATATCAATTGCCAAGCGGCTCTGAATGCCTGTCAAAGCTTGCGCGAAAACCTGGCGCGCATCGCACAGGCCGTTCTGAATCGCCCGCGCGAATATCGCGGCCGAGCCGTGGCCGGTGCGGGGACAGTGCCCGAAATCGACATTCAGGGCGTAACCGATTGTCAAAACATTCAGTTTCACGATGGTATGATTTTTTCAAGCGTGAAGCCTGCCGACAAAATTTCTTTTCGCGATCTTGTGCAAGAGGCTTTTCTCAATCGTATCTCACTCACAGCACAGGGTTTTTTCCGCTATCCGGGGATTTTCTACGACAAGGAAAAAGGTCAAGGGAAGCCGTTCTTCTATTTCACCAACGGCGTTGCCGCGAGCGAAGTTTGCATTGATCGCTTCACCGGCGAATTGAAAGTGATGCGCACCGAGCTCTACATGGATCTCGGCCGGCCGATTAACCATGGCATTGATATGGGACAAGTCACCGGCGGGTTCGTGCAAGGGATGGGCTGGGTCACGACCGAAAACCTTTTTTATCGCGACGGCCGGCTCATTTCCTGCTCCCCGAGCACTTATAAAATTCCAACCGCCCACGATATTCCGAGAACATTCAACTGCCATTTGATCGACAACCCGCTCAACACGGCCAACGTCAAAGGCAGTAAAGCCGTGGGTGAACCGCCATTGCTCTTGGCCGTATCTGTATGGGCCGCGATCAAAAACGCGATCCACTCCACAGGCAAAGAGATCTGCGCACTGAAAGTTCCAGCGACGCAAGAGCAAATCTTCATGGCACTCGATAGGCAGACACCATGATTCAGCTGGCCGAGAACATTCAAACGTTGGCCCAGCAGCGCAAACCGTTTGTCCTGGTTACGCTGACTCAAATTCGCGGCAGCGCGCCGCAGATCGAGGGAGCGAAGATGCTCGTGACCCAAGACGGCCGGTTTTGGGGTACGGTCGGTGGCGGAAAAATCGAAGCGCACTGTGTGCGCCATGCTCAAGGCCTGCTGGTCGAACGTTCGACCTCGCAGGCGCAAACTTGGAACTTGCAGAGCGACATTCACATGTCCTGCGGTGGTGAAGTCACACTATTTTTTGACGTGAGCGCCGAGCACCGCTGGCCGATCGCCATTTTCGGCGCCGGACATGTTGCACAAGAACTCTGCCGTGTGCTGAGCACTTGGTCTTGCCAAATGTCGGTGTTTGATACTCGAGCCGAGTGGCTGGAAAAACTTCCCGCCTCGCCCAATTTGGAACGCTATTTATGTGAGGACATGTCCGCCAAAGTTCCTGACCTGCCCAGTGGAGGTTTTCTCCTTTGCATGACTCAGGGCCATGCCTCGGATGTGCCCATTTTGTCCACCGCGCTGAAGCATCCCGAACGCTTTGCCATGATTGGAGTCATTGGTTCGGCCGTGAAAGCGGCTAAAATTAAACTCGAACTGACCAAACTAGGCCTGCCCGCAAGTGCCGTCGCAAAGCTCGTCAGCCCTATCGGCCTTCCGATCGGCGACAATACGCCGAGTGAAATCGCCGTGAGCGTCGCCGCGCAGCTGCTCGCGATACGCGACCGGAAAAGTTTCTCTGTCGAAGATGGCCTTACGGGAGCGTGGAAGTGAACGTGCAGCTATGGGTCGAATATATTCTGCGTTTTTCACACTTAGTGGCCGGCATCGCCTGGATCGGCAGCTCGTTTTATTTTATTTGGCTCGACAGCAGTTTTGAAGCACCCGCCGTTCCTCGCCGCAATGTCGAAGGCGAACTGTTTATGGTCCATGGTGGATTTTACTATCTAGTCGAGAAACGCAAACTCTATCCGGGTGAACTTCCGAAGACATTGCACTGGTTCAAATGGGAAGCCACGCTCACTTGGATCACCGGCCTTTTTCTACTGATCGCGCTTTACTACTTGCGCGGTGCCAGTTTAATGATCGACACGCAGGTCGGAAATATCTCGCAGCTCCAGGCTGTGGGCTTGAGTCTCGGCGGAATTGCCGTCTCCTGGCTGATTTATGATTTGATTTGGAATGTGCGCATTGTTTCCTCACGCGCCGTGAGCACGATTTTGTCGGTGATCTTCTTTACCGGCTTGATCTATCTGAACACCCGTTTATTTAGCGGGCGCGGCGCGTTCATTCAAACCGGAGCAGTCTTCGGCACCATCATGCTGCTGAATGTGTGGATGAGAATCCTGCCGGGCCAGAGGAAAATGTTCAAAGCCGCTGAAGCCGGGCAAATCCCAGATTACTCAGCCAGCCTCAAATCTAAGATCCGCTCCGTGCACAATACGTATTTTACTTTTC
>JAYWAE010000386.1:0-9363 GCA_043782715.1 Pseudobdellovibrionaceae bacterium
TGTTTGGCCCCAACAGACTCAACTCCCCGCGGGAGCTGAGCAAAGGCTTCACCAGATGCAGCGTTGCCACCGAGCGTGCGCGACGCAGGACGAAGTTCAGGACGAATGGCGTGGCCGGTAATAGGAGCCGCGGCCGGCACTACCGGTGCTTCCGTAGTGTGCGGTGCCTCGACGGAAGCCTCGGAGTGTTCCACTACGACGGGCTGATGCGCGACCGGCGTAAGCCAATGCCCCAGCGCGAATGCGGCGGCCAAAATCGTGAGCAAGACTTTGAAGTGGCGCAAAACCCAAGGACCTCCGGAAGGGCGCACGGATACCTTGGGTGTTTCGGACTTTATTTATGAAAACTAGAGAACCGCAGGCTCGGCGGCGACGACTTTTTCGGCCTGCTCGACGCTCACGCTGACCATCTTCGAGACGCCTTTTTGCTCCATGGTGACGCCGTAAAGCACGTCATTGACCTTCATCGTGTGCTTGTTGTGCGTCACGATGATCAGCTGGGAGCGTTTGGCCATCTCTTTGACTAGGTCGTTGAAACGGAAAACGTTGGCGTCGTCCAGCGGCGCATCGACCTCATCCAGCAAACAGAACGGCGACGGCTTGACCAGGAAGATCGAGAAGATCAACGACACGGCGGTCAACGCCTTCTCCCCGCCCGAAAGCAAGGTGACGTTTTGCATCTTCTTGCCCGGAGGGCGCGAGACGATGTCGATCCCCATTTCGCCATTTTCCGGATCTTCAACCAGAATCAAACGCGCCTCACCGCCCCCGAACAACACGGGGAAAACCTTGGTGAAGCGCTCGTTCACCTGCTCAAAGGTGTCCTTGAAGCGGCGTGAGCAAATGCGATTGATACGGTCGATGACTTTTTTGAGCTGGTCTTTGGCATCAATCAGGTCTTTGTACTGCTGATCGAGGAAAGTGTGGCGCTGACTTAGATCTTCGTACTCTTCGATAGACGACAAATTCACTTCACCAATGCGGCCGAGCTTAGCCTTGAGGTCCGCCACTTCGGCTTCCATAGCCACCACGTCGATTTCGGCTGCTCCAAATTCGCCGGCGCGCAGGCGCAGATCGATCATGTAGCGTTCGTTCATCTGATCGACCAAGTACTGCTCTTTCATGCGCACTTGCTCGAGCCGCAAAGTCGCCTCGTTCATGCGCGACTGCAGCTGATGGTAGCTGTGATGAGTCTCGTTGACCGCAGTCTCTTGCGCACGCGTGCGCGTTTGAATTTCGTCAAAGGCGGTACGCGCGACATTCAATTGCTGCGCATAGGTTTGCGTCTTGTTGACCGAATTTTCCAATTCGAGCTTCTTTTGCTCGACCAAAACCTGATTCACCGTCAGGGTCTCATGGCTGCGGTCGGATTCGGTCGACATTTTGCTGACCTGCTCTTCGATTTCTGTGAGCGAGCGGCTGAGCAATTCAAAGCGCTGTTGCAAAGACTCGACGTCCTTTTGACTGCCGGAACTCTCAATCTGCAGATTGGTCACTGTACGCTGGCGCTCTTCAATGCCGGAGCGCGAAGTGTTGTACTCCAGGTCGAGCGCATTGACCGAAGTTTCCAAACTCATGCGGCGTTCGCGCATCTCGGTCAGTTTTTCTCCCACTTCGGTGAGGTCGCTTTGCAGCCGGGTGAATGCCGCATCTTCGCGATTCACTTCGCTTTGCTGGCGTTGCACGGCCACGTTGGAGTTTTGCAGTTCGGTTTCCGCGCGCTCCAGATCTTTTTTTAGTTCTGCGACCTGCACTTCTTTGTCGCTCTGGCGTTTACGCGAAGCTTCGAGTTCCTTGCCCACGTTCTTGTGTTGGGCCTCGAGTTTTTCGAGCGAAAGTTTGGCGAGCGTGAGCTTGCCGGCCCATTCTTCGCGCCGCTGCGAAAGCTCTTTGATCTCGCGGCGGCGTTTGAGCAAGCCTGAATCCGCGCTGCCGGCTGTGCCACCGGTCAAAACGCCATCGGCACTGAGGCAGTCGCCGTCTAATGTCACGAAGGTGCGATCCAAAAAGCGTGCCCGCAAACCGAGCGCCGTGCGGATCGAATCGACCACCACGACACTTTCAAAGAACGGCGCCACTAGGCGGCGTTTCTCATCATTGATGCTGACCACGTCACTCAAGATCGCTTCCACGCCCTTTTGCGCTTTGATTTCCTCGGCTTGGGCGTCGCCTTGACCGGCCAACCAATCTCCGGCGACGAAGCTGGAGCGGCCTTTCGTATTCGTTTTTAAATAGTCGAGTGCGCTGAGCGCTGTCTCAGAAGAATCGGAAACTAGAAGCTGCAGACGGTTGCCGAGCGCGGCTTCCATTGCCATTTCAAATTTTTCAGGCACTTCGACCACTTCGGCAACTGGGCGCATGATCACAGGACCGGGAGTGACCGAACCATCGGCGTGCAACTCGCCCTTCGCGCGCTGCCACATCATGACTTCTTTGACACCTTCTTCGAAACCTTCGAAGTTGGCTTGCAGATTTTCCAAGCCGTACAAGCGGCTGGCGACTTCGTTCAAGCTGTCCTTGAAACACGTGACGTCTTCTTGTTTGTCGCTCACTTGGCGCGAGAGGATCTCAAAATTCTCTTGGAAGTTTTCGACATCCTTCATGATATCGAGCTGCATCTGCCGCTCGCCTTCAAGGGAACGGAAGGTCTGATTGCGGCGCTGCTCGAACTGGGCTTGCTGCTCTCTCAAGTCCATTTCGACCTGGCGCAAAGACTCCAGCCGCTCCTGCTGCTCTTTGCTTTTTTCGGTCAAAGTTTGATAGCGCACATCGAGGTGAGTTTCACTCTGTGAAACCGTCAGCATCTCACGCCGTTCGGTGGTCAGGCGCTGATCCAATTCCGTAATGCGGGCCTGGATTTGAGAAAGCTCAGCGGCCTTCACTTGATATTCGGCCACGACTTGTTCGGCTTTGGTTTTCGCAGCCCCCAAGTTTTCCTCAACCTGCTTCAGCTCCATATCGAGCGCGATTTTGCGCGCTTGCGACTGCTGCAGCATCGATCCGGTCATCTCTTTGTTGCGCCGGGCTTGTTCGATTTCAAAATTCAATTCACGGATTGTGAACTCGAGGGTCTGCGTCTCGGTCTGCGCGGCTTGATGGTCACGCAAAAGCGTTTCGACGGCTTTCTCTTGTTCGGTGGTCTCAAGGCGCAATGCCGCGAGATCGCTTTCCATCGTTGAGACTTTACCGCCCCAACCGGCCTCTTGCTCGCGCGCGCCTTCGACTTCGGTACGCAGCTGTTCACTCTCGACGTGCAAAGCCAAGTAGCTCTTGGAGGAAACAAAGACTTCTTTCTCCTG
Source organism: Pseudobdellovibrionaceae bacterium (assembly GCA_043782715.1). Classification (GTDB taxonomy): domain Bacteria; phylum Bdellovibrionota; class Bdellovibrionia; order Bdellovibrionales; family UBA1609; genus JALHOQ01. Next base: position 3,300 of record JAYWAE010000386.1, read on the forward strand.
CAACTCACGCTTTAAAGTGCGGTAGCGGTCGGCACGCTGAGCTTGGCGTTCCAAGCTGTCGAGCTGGCGTTTCTGCTCGCCCAAAATATCCTGCAAGCGCAGCAAGTTCTGTTCGGTTGAAATCAACTTGCGCTGCGATTCACGCTTGCGCACTTTGAACTTGGTGATCCCGGCGGCCTCTTCGATCAGCGTGCGCCGATCCTCGGGCTTAGCGGTGATGATCTTACCAATCGCGCCCTGTTCGATAATCGAAAAGCCTTTCGATCCGGCGCCGGTGTCCATGAAGATCTCTTGAATGTCGCGCAGGCGTGCGGGCTCTTTGTTGATCAGATATTCCGACTCGCCATCGCGGTGCAGGCGGCGGGTGATCATGACTTCGGTGTGTTTCAAATATTTAACCGGAAAAAGGCCGCCGTCGTTTTCGAGGGTCAACGAAACTTCGGCCATACCCATGGGCGCGAAACCTTCGGCGCCGGCGAAGATCACGTCCGACATCGTAGCGCCACGCAGGTGCTTGGCCGACATTTCGCCCATGACCCAAATCAAAGCGTCGACGATGTTCGATTTGCCGCAACCGTTCGGGCCGACGATTCCGGTGATGCCTTGGTCAAAATGAATGACAGTTCGGTCTTTGAAGGACTTAAAGCCAATCAACTCGAGTTTCTTAATTCGCATTCATTCCCCTAGTGCGCGCTCAATGACTTTTGCTGGATAGCGGCTTGTGCCGCCGCGAGGCGCGCGATCGGAACTCGGTAAGGGGAACAACTGACGTAATTTAACCCAACCCTATGAAAGAACTGGATACTCGCCGGATCTCCACCATGTTCGCCGCACACCCCCAGTTTTATGTCTGGACGCGTCTTTAGTCCTAATTCAACCGCCATTTCGACCAGTTTGCCAACACCTTTTTGGTCGATGGAAGTAAAAGGGTCGGCGTCGAATAAGCCCTCGCTCACGTAAGTGGCCAGAAAGCGGCCGGCATCGTCGCGAGAGATACCCAGTGCGGTTTGAGTGAGATCGTTGGTTCCAAAGCTAAAAAAACTAGCATGCTCGGCGATGGCGTCCGCCGTCAGGGCCGCCCGCGGCAATTCGATCATCGTGCCGATCAGGAAGTCGAACTTCATATTGCGCTGCCGCTGCACCTGCATCACCTCGTGCTCCACCTGCTCACGCAAGCGCTTGAGTTCGAGATCGGTGTTGACCAAAGGAATCATGATTTCGGGCACCAGCTTGTTGCCCTTTTGAATTGAATCGCAAGCCGCCTCGGCAATCGCGCGCGCCTGCATTTGATAAATTTCGGGGTAAGTGATGGCCAAGCGGCAGCCGCGATGGCCGAGCATGGGATTGAACTCGTGCAAGTTGCGCACTTTTAACTGCAGCTTTTCCACACCGATGTTGAGACGCTTGGCCAACTCTTTGGCCTCAGCATCGGTGTGCGGCAGAAACTCGTGTAGCGGCGGATCGAGCAGGCGAATGGTCACCGGCAGATTCTTCATAGCTTCAAACAAGCCCGAGAAATCCGCGCGCTGCATCGGCAAAAGTTTGTCGAGCGCGACTATGCGCTCTTCGCGCGTCTCGGCCAGAATCATTTCGCGCATCACATCGATACGGTCGGCGCCAAAAAACATGTGCTCCGTACGGCAAAGCCCAATCCCCTCGGCACCGAAGCGGCGGGCAACGGTCGCATCATGAGGAGTGTCCGCATTGGCGCGCACGCCGAGCTTGCGTTTTTTATCAGCCATCTCCATTAGCCGATTAAAGAAGTCGTCCAGTTTAGGCTCAACAGTCTTCACTTCACCTAAATATATTTCGCCGTTCGAACCGTCGAGCGTGATTTGATCGCCCTGTTTTAAGACGTAACCCTTCACGCGCATTTCGCCGGTTCGGTAATCGACGTCCACATCGCCGCAACCGGCGACGCAACATTTGCCCATGCCACGCGCGACCACAGCCGCGTGCGAAGTCATACCGCCGCGAGTGGTGAGCACGCCTTGCGCCTTTACCATGCCGGCGATGTCTTCGGGGCTGGTCTCGACCCGCACCAAAATCACTTTCTTACCTTTTTCAGCCCACTCCACCGCGTCTTCACTGCTAAAAACGATTTGCCCGGTCGCGCCGCCGGGGCTCGCAGGCAAGCCTTTGGCGAGCAGAGTCTTCGCCGCCTTCGAATCCAGTGTCGGATGTAAAAGCTGGTCGAGACTAGAAGCGCTGATGCGCAGAAGCGCTTCGTCTGTAGAAATCAACTTCTCGTCAATCATTTCACAGGCAATACGGACAGCCGCCCGTGCCGTACGTTTGCCGTTGCGGGTTTGCAGCATCCAAAGTTTGCCGCGCTCGATGGTGAACTCGATGTCCTGCATGTCACGATAGTGTTTCTCGAGTTTTTTATAAACCTGCACCAATTCGGCGTAGGCTATCGGCATTAATTCTTCGAGCGACTTTTCGCCCTTGGCGGTTTCTTTGCTAATCGGATTCGGCGTACGGATCCCCGCCACCACGTCCTCGCCCTGTGCGTTCACTAAAAATTCGCCAAAGAATATTTTTTCGCCAGTCGAAGGATTGCGCGTAAACGCCACGCCGGTAGCACAGTCTTCGCCCATGTTGCCAAAAACCATCGACTGCACGTTGACTGCCGTACCCCAGCTACTCGGATAGCCGTGCAATTGGCGGTAGATCAGAGCGCGCTCCGAGTTCCAACTGCGGAAAACGGCAGAGACTGCGCCCCAGAGCTGCTCCAGCGGATCGGTAGGGAAATGCGTTCCCGTGCTCTCTAAAATTTGTTTACGATATTTAGACACCAATGTCTTGAGGTCGTCGGCTGTCATCTCGGTGTCGAGATGATAGCCCTTGGCCTCTTTCAAATCTTCAAGCACCACCTCGAGCAAAGAGGTGTTCATACCCATCACGACATTGGAATACATCGTGAGAAACCGGCGGTAGGAATCCCAAGCAAAGCGCGCGTTCCCCGCCTGCTTGCCGAGGCCTTCGACCGTAGCGTCGTTCAAACCCAAATTTAAAATCGTGTCCATCATGCCCGGCATACTGGCCCGCGCGCCAGAGCGAACGCTGACCAAGAGCGGATTGGCCGGATCGCCGAACTTTTTGCCCAGCAACTTTTCCACTTTGCCGAGAGCCTCGAGCACTTTGCTTTTGAAAGCATCGGGAAGTTTTTCGCCGTTGTCGTAAAACACCTGGCACATTTCCGTGGCGATCGTAAACCCAGGCGGCACCGGCAATCCAAGCGAAGTCATCTCCGCCAAATTGGCGCCCTTGCCACCGAGCACGTTCTTCATACCGGCGTTGCCTTCACTCTCACCGGCTGAGAAAAAATAGACGAACTTGTCCGGCATTTTGACTTTGGTCACAGGACTCACGTTCTGGGTGGTCTTCATTTCCACTCCCGGTGGTTAGAAACTGGCGAGCTTGTCTTTCACATATTGGCCGATTTGATCAATGCTCACGCGATCCTGCGACATTTTATCGCGATGGCGCACGGTTACTTTTTTGTCTTCCAGCGTTTCAAAATCGACCGTCACGCATAGCGGGGTGCCGATTTCATCTTGCCGGCGATAACGCTTACCAATGCTACCGGTCTCGTCATAATCGGCATCGAAATCGGCCGCGGCCAAATCGTCGCGGATTTTATTTCCTAGCTCCTGCAATGGAGCTTTTTTGGAAAGCGGCAAAACCGCGACCTGCACCGGCGCAAACTGGGGCTGAAATCCCATGACCACACGAGTATCTCCATCGCCTTCCCCCTCGCCGCCCGCAACTTTCTCTTCACGATAGACATCGCAGAGAATGGCCAGCGCCAAACGATCACAACCGACCGCAGTCTCGATCACATAGGGCACATAGCGCTTCTTGTTGGGTTCGTCGAAGTACTCGAGTTTCTTCCCCGAAAACTTGGCGTGCTGGGTGAGATCGAAGTCAGCGCGGTTGTGAATGCCTTCGAGCTCGTTCCAGCCGAATGGAAATTCGTATTCAATATCAACCGCGGCACGGGCGTAATGCGCCAGCTTCTCATGCGGCTTGTAGCGCAGTTTGGCTTCGCGCAGGCCTACGGCTTTCATGAACTCCATGCGCTTGTGCTTCCAAGTCTCGTACCATTCGCCGTCGGTGCCGGGTTCGACGAAATATTGCATTTCCATTTGCTCGAACTCACGCGTGCGGAAGGTGAAGTTGCCCGGAGTGATTTCATTGCGGAAGCTCTTGCCGATTTGCGCGATTCCGAAGGGTATTTTTTTGCGCATGCTCACAGCCACGTTGTCGAAGTTGACGAAAATACCTTGTGCCGTCTCGGGCCGCAAGTACACGGTGGCACCTTCGTCCTTCACCGGCCCCATGTGGGTTTCGAACATTAAATTAAAATTGCGCGGTTCCGTGACATCCGTCGATTGGCAATTGGGACAAACCACTTTGCCGTCCACCATCGCCGTGTCCTGGCGAAAGCGTGTTTTACATTTTTTGCAGTCCACCAGCGGATCCGAAAAGCCATCGACGTGGCCTGAAGCTTTCCACACCATCGGATGCATCAAAATCGCAGCGTCGAGACCAACGATATCCTGCCGGCGAGTCATCGCCTTCCACCAAGCCAATTTGACCTTGAGTTTGAAATTGGCGCCGAGCGGACCGTAGTCCCAACAGGAACTCAATCCGCCATAGACCTCGGAACTCTGAAAGACAAAACCACGGCGTTTGCAAAGCGAAACAAGTGTGGCTAGATCCTCGAGATATTTGACCTGCATGGGAAGCTCCGATGTTGCGTCTTTACAGAGTTACAACCTAGCGTTAGCACTGTCAAATTAGGGGGAAGCGCAGGGGAAAGTTCCGCGCCGCGCCGGAGGACGGCGGACGACAGGGTCGCGGTGGCGACGTTGCGCTTTGCTTGCGAAGGCATCTTCGAGGAAGGTCAAAGTTTACGCCTACGAAAGTCCATCCGAGGAAGCGCCAACGTTCACGCCTACATAAGCCCTATCGAGCAAGCGCCGACGTTTACGCCTTCGAAAGCCCCATCATGGAGGCCACGAATTCCGTCCCTCCATGAGAGTGGCCATTCTCCGGCGTCCACGCCGGAGAATCCGTAAATCAAAGGAGATTTAATTAGTGAGCGAGAGGGAATGGGAGCGGCAGCGGCTGTAGCAGTGGCAGCAGCAGCAGTAGAATATGAAACCCAACTAACAGAAGTAGCTCAGCCAACCCAGCTACCCATCGGCCCAGACCAATAACAAAACGCGTTCGCGTATACGTCTCTTCTTCTGCTCTGGCTTTGTTTCCGTATTCCTCCTACCAGAAAAAATATCCCCACTTCAACAGAACCTCCGGCACGATGCCGGAGGTTTGCCACTCTCATGGATGGATAATCTTCGTGGCCAAAAAGATGGGGCCATCGAAAACGAAAGTAACTGCACAAAAACGAGATCCAATTCCTCTCTTAATAAGTGAACTCATAACCTCAACAGCCAAACACATAACGTCATAAATAAAAAATGTTTGTGAGAAGGGAGCGATGGGGGTAAAAGAACGTATGGCAAGACGGGCAAAACAGCAGTCGTTTGAAGGCACGGGACTTAAAAAGCCAAGCGCTATGTTTGGTGGGTCGCTCCTAAAGGGTAACCCAAAAGGTAAACGCCCTTTAGACTCTAAATTACCGATTCTAATCACCCTCAGGGCTGAAAAAAGCCTGCTTAGAACGCCTAAAGCGCATGGCAAAGTGAACAAGCTAGTTTATGACACGGCAAAGAAGTACGGCGTGAGAGTTTATGAGTTTGAAAACGTCGGCAACCACCTGCATGCGCTGGTGAGAGTGCCAAGGCTTAGCCTTTGGGCACCGTTCATAAGAGAGCTAACAGGCCAAATTGCACAGGCCGTGGGGGAGATCTTTCCACTCAGTGGCAAGTTCTGGAAGTTCAGGCCGCACACACGCATCGTTCAGGGTTGGAAGAAGGCCTATCAGATCGCCAAGGACTATATTTTTCTCAACCAGCTTGAAGCTGAAGGTTTGATTAACCGCCGAGAGATCAAAACGCTCAAAGACCTGCGAGCTATTTTTTCAGGCTAGGAT
>JAYWAE010000387.1:0-3545 GCA_043782715.1 Pseudobdellovibrionaceae bacterium
ACCTATCATAAACTACCGTTGTATATAGAAAGGCACCTGTGACAGAATCTGAATTTCTCGCGCCCGGGCACTTTGCCGATTCGGACCACCCGGACGTCCAGGGTTTCACCTGCGTCCGGGCCTCCTCAGTTTTTCGGCTTCACATCGCAGGTGAGACTACCTTTCCGAAGTATCGGCCGCAGCGCTCGTGTGCTGCGCGAGCTGGCGAGCCGAATCCACTAAACCAATAAACTCGGAGCGGTAGCCGTGGCTATCCGGACCTTTTGAATTTTGTGCGATTCTTTTGACCAACGCGTAGTCGCCTTCTTTTAAAAATTCCGAACCGCGTAGAAGCATGCCGAACGTCGCGACCGCCGAAGCAAAGCGCAGGTTCGCACTCGCCGATTCAAAACTCCGCTTCATAAAGGTCAAAGGTTTCTCGATCTTCATGCTGACGTCGCCGTCGGGTTTTTTATAGCGGATCTTGACCGTCAGCCACTCGCCGTTGACGAGCGGATCTGCGAGCGCTTTGTCCGTCGCGATGTCCTTTTGGTATTTAAGGCCGTCCACCGAGCCCGTGCCGGTGCCCGTGCCTTTGGGAACCAATTCATAAAGTGCCGTTACGTTGTGGCCAGCGCCTATATCGCCGGCAGCCTTCTTGTCGTCGTTGAAGTCTTCACTGCGCAACATTCGGTTCTCATAGCCCACCAAGCGATAGGATTCCACATACTCTGGATTGAACTCGACTTGAATCTTCACGTCCTTGGCGATCGTGATCAGGGTGCCGGTCATTTGCTCGACCAATACTTTTTTTGCTTCGTTTAAGGTGTCTATGTACGCATGGTTGCCGTTGCCCTTGCTGGTCAACTCTTGCATCATCGCGTCTTTGTAATTGCCCATGCCGTAGCCGAGAATGGAGAGGTAGATATTCTTCTTGGCATTCTGTTCGACAATTGCGAGCAGCCCACTGCGATCCGTTATGCCGACATTGAAATCGCCATCGGTGGAAAGAATCACGCGATTGACCCCGCCTTTGATAAAATTCTCGCTCGCCAGTTTGTAGGCCAGGGTGATGCCCGCACCACCATTGGTGGAGCCACCACCACTAAGCCCACCGAGTGCATGCAAGATCGTGTCTTTTTGATTACCACGCGTCGGCGGCAACACGAGCCCGGCCGAACCTGCGTACACGACGATCGCGATGCGATCCTGGGCGCCGAGCTGCCCAACCAAGAGCTTCAGGGATTCGATGACCAGTGGAAGTTTATTCGGCTCGTCCATCGACCCTGAGGTGTCGATCAAGAAAACCAAGCTCGAGGCAGGGCGCTGTTCGGTTTTGATCTCCTTGCCTTTGATGTTGATGCGCACCACCTGGTGTTTCGAATTCCACAGCGCAGGAGCCGTCTCCATGTTGACCGCGAAGGCCCCTTCGCTTGGCGCCGGATCATCGTAATCAAAATAATTGATCATCTCCTCGACGCGAACGGCGTCTATCACCGGAAAAGCACCTAGATTGAGCATGCGGCGAATATTCGCATACGAAGCTGTGTCGACGTCGATGGAAAACGTCGACAGCGGCTCGCGGCTGACCGCGTGATAGGTGTTCTCATTGATAGTGTCATAACTTTCAGTATTGAACTGCGGACTGCCTTCCGCATACCCGGCCTGTGCCATGACCGCACCCATCAGTCCTATTCCAGCGCCGGAAACGCCCTTTCTTAGCGCCGGTAAAGCCCGCCCGTGGCGCGCAATCACCGGTGCGGCGGGCGCATCGGCTTGCAGCTCATAGGCCGTGTAGAGCTCGCCTTGATTTTCGCTTTGCACGGCGGCTTTGCCCGGATTGTTTTTCGTACGGTCGAGCAAGCTGCATGCATTCAGCCAAGCCAGTTGCAGTACGAGAAGGGATCGGATCAGATTTTTCACACGCGCCTCCTGAAATTGTAGTGCCTCTCGGCACTACTGGTTGAACGCCTTCTTCCAGCGTTTCAACCCATCGACGTGCGAGCTGTGTTTTTTATTAATGAAAAAGTGAAAATCTCAATCTGAATCAATATCGAGGGTTATATCAAAGACCGTGACGCCCTTTGGTGCGGTTGGCCAGCCTTTAGACCGGATGGCATCGCTCAGGCACTGCTCGAGTGGAACGTCATGAAACGAAGTGGTGGTCGCCTTGCTGCTCAGCTCGCCAGATCCGTCGGGGGGAATCACAAGCTGCATCACAATCTGTCCGTGCACCCCGCCAGGCTTTTCGAGACGCTGCTTCAGACAATCTTGAAACATCGGCTTAAGTGAAAGCAGCACGGCCGAGGCCTCCTTTTCTGAAATAAGCGCCTTCGTCCGATAGCGCGAGACAATGCTCATACGCCGCCGGCCTTTCTGTTTTTTTATTGCCGAACTTTTCGCCACCCCTTTTGCCTGAGTTTGCGCGGGCATTGCATCGGCGGCCGGCTTGACAATGGCAGCCGCGCCGGCAAACGCTCCCGCCCTCTCGCCTTCAGACCGATTTTCCAATTTCGCCGCCTCACCGATTGAATTCCGTCGTGGCTCATGCAGTTCCGCCGATCTTGCCGCCGGCGCATCCGACTGCTCCGCCTCTTGTCCGATCTCGGCTGCGACATTCGTGTCTTCGATTTCAGCGCGCCCCTCGGCCATTCCGCCTACACCTTTAATCGCGCTAACTTCGGAGTTCATATCCGGCGGCTGCATCTTCAGAATTAGCACCAAGCTCACCAGTCCGACAGTAAGCCCAGTGAGGCCGAGCCAAAATCCACGCAACGAACGCTTTTCCTTTTTGCCGCCGCTCAAAACCTTTTCACGCTGCTCAGGGAGCAAAGCATTTTTCATTTCCGCGGAGAAGGCTCCACGGAACAATCCCATCGTTTGCTGAAGGGCCGCGACTTCAGCTTGCAGCGCCGGATCGGCGGCAATAGCGGAGGTCATGAGCGCGCGCTCCGCCGGTGCCAGCTCGTTGAGTACGTATGCAATTAGTCGCGGGTCGTTCTTTTCGAATTTCATGGCCCGCCTCCCGCCTTTCCGGCTTGTTGCTGCGCTTGCTTTTCGACCGCTTCGCGCAATCTGATCACGGCTTGGTGGATCAGAACGCCGACATGATTCACCGTGTGGCCGGTGACGGCCGCGATCTCTTTATAGCTCAAGTCGTCCGAAAATTTCAGTCTAAGCACTTCAGATTGCGCCGGAGTTAGCAGCTGATCGAATCCGGCGAGCATTTTGGCCGCGTCCTTGCCGTCTAGCGCCGCGCCTGCGTCTTCGCTATACGAAGGCGCCTCGAGTGCCAACTCCTGCTGCTTCTGGCGCACCATTCCCGAGCGCCGAAGGCGATCGTAAGCGGCGTTTCGGCACACGGTGAAGAGCCATGGCCGCAGCTGCTCCGTCGGCGGCGGGGGAATCTCGATCCACAGCTTTAAAAATGCGTCCTGCACGATTTCACGGGCGGAATCGAGGTCGCGCACTAGCGAGCGTGAATAGGAAATAAGAGACGTCTCATTTTGCGTGACCACGTCTCTCATCCAGCTGTTGCGTTTTTCGTCGATGCCCGGATTACCCAC
>JAYWAE010000388.1:0-9360 GCA_043782715.1 Pseudobdellovibrionaceae bacterium
AAGGAGATGCGCTCGAGCGTGCGCCAGGGCGCCGGATCGGTACGGCTCACTTTTGACGTCAATCGCAACGTGGACGTGGTTTCCCAGGAGGTGCAGACCGCGATCAGCCAAGTGCGCTTTCCGCTCGGTATCGATCCGCCGGTGGTGAAGAAAACCAATCCCGAAGAAGAGCCGATCATGTACGTCGCGATGTCGTCGGACTCTTCGATCCGCGACATGTTGGTGTACGCCGACAAATTTTTGCTCGATCAATTTCGTTTTCTGCCCGATATCGGCGAAGTCAATACCACCGGCTTTAGCGTGCGCAATCTGCGCGTTTGGCCGCATCTCGACAAGCTCAAAAAATCCGATCTGACCATCCTCGACATTTTGGATGCGATTCAAAATCAGCACGTCGAAGCCGCCGCCGGCCAATATGTGGAAGGTGCGCGCGAACTACGCGTACGCTGGCTGGGTGAGGCTTACGATGTCGAGAGCGTGAAGAAGCTGCGCATTCTCCGGCGTGGCGGCGGGCCGATTCAAGACGTCAAGTACACGATCGGTGACGTAGCCGATGTCGAAGACGGCCTCTCGGATATCCGGCGCTTGGCACGGGTGAACGGCAAAGAGACCGTCACGTTCGGCATTAAAAAACAGCGCGGCACCAATGAAGTGGCGTTGGGCGAAACCGTAATCAAGAAGATTGAAGCTTTGAAACAAGTCATGCCGGCTGGATACGCACTTAGCCCCGTCGTCAACTACACGTTGCCGACCAAAGCCGTGGTGCACACCACGATGGAAAAGCTGGTGGTGGCCGCGCTTGTGACTATTGTCATTTGTTTTTTCTTTCTCGGGAGCTGGCAGGCGGCGCTCAATATTTTATTTTCGATTCCGACCTCGATTCTGGGAACTTTCTTAATTCTGTATTTTTGCAAGTTCACGCTGAATCTTTTTTCGCTGTTGGCTCTGACGCTGGCGATTTCGATCGTGGTGGACGATGCCATCATGCTGCTCGAAAACATCGTGCGCCATTACCGAATGAACAAGTCGCCCTATCAGGCGGCCTTCGATGGTGCCATGGAGATTCTGCCGGCGGCGACTGCGGCCACGCTGGCCGTGATAGCCGTCTTTGCGCCCGTCATTTTCATGAGCGGCATTACGGGGAAATTCTTTTTCCAGTTCGGCGTGACGATGTCGGCGGCGGTTTTGCTTTCATTGCTCGAAGCGGTGACCATCACGCCCATGCGCGCCGCCGCTTTTATGGCCGCCTCACCCAAAGTTTCGCCTTTTGAACTTAAGCTCGAGCATATTTTTGAGCGCCTGGCCAAACGCTATCAGCGCCTGCTGGGAAAAATTCTCAACCATTCGCTACTGGTGGTTATAGTTGCGCTCTTGCTGTTTGCGGGATCGATGGTTTTAGTGCGGCAGGTAAAACAAGAGTTCGTGCCCCCGCAAGATCAGAACTTCGTGCTGGCGAACGCGACGCTTGATACTGGAGCTTCGCTCGAGACGACGAAAACAGCCGCGTTGAAGCTCGAAAAAATCGTGACCAGCCATAAAGAAGTCGAAAGCTACATGATGTCGATCGGCGGCGGTGGCGGCAATCAACAGGTCAATCAGATCTTCATTGCCATAGATCTGATTTCCCGTGAAGAGCGCAAACTCACGCACTTTGAAGTCATGGATCTATTGCGCAAAGAGTTCAAAACTATTCCGCGGGTCAAAGTCAGCTTGCGCGACGTCTCAAGCCGCAATTTGACCACTGGCCGCTTGTTTCCTTTTTCAGCCAATTTGATGGGGCCGGATCTCGACGTACTCGACGGCAAAGCGCAGGAGCTGTTGAAGAAATTGGCGGACGAAGGCCTGATCCAAGATGCCGACAGCGACTTCCGCAAGGGTGTGCCAGAGCTCGAGATCGAACCCAAGCGGGACGAGCTGGCAGCGCGAGGAGTGAGCGTCTCCGATGTGGCGCGGACGTTGAACGCGGCGGTCGCGGGAGTGCGGCAGAGCCGTTACACGGCCGACGGCCGCCGTTACGACATTCGGGTAAAAGTGCCGGAGTCCGAAATCGACAATCGTGTCGAGATCTCCAAGATCATGGTGCGCAATCAGTATAGCAACCTCGTGCCGCTCGGCTCTCTGGTGTCGACTCGTGAACAGGGAACTCTACAGTCCATCACCCGCATCAATCGCCAGCGCGCAGTCGGTGTCTTTGGCCAACTCGGCAAAGGCCTATCGCAAGCCAAAGTTCTCGATCGCGCGATGGCTTTGGCGAAAGAAATTTTACCCAAGGGTTACACCATGGAACTCGAGGGCGCGTCAGCCGGCTTGAGCGAAAGCTTCAAAAGTTTAGGCACGGCGCTGATGCTGGGAATTCTCGTCGCGTACATGATCTTGGCCGTGCAGTTCAATTCCTTTGTTCATCCCGTTTCGGTGTTGATGGCACTGCCTTTTAGCGTGACCGGTGCATTGTTGGCGCTATGGGCATTCAGCGTCTCGCTGAATCTGTTCAGCTTCATCGGGCTGATTGTATTGATGGGCATCGCCAAGAAAAATTCGATTCTTTTGGTGGAATTCACCAATCAAATCCGGCGTCGCAACAAAGACTTTTCGGTGCACGACGCTCTCGTCGAAGCTTGTCCCGTGCGCTTGCGTCCGATCCTGATGACTTCGACGGCGACGGTGGCGGCGGCGTTGCCGTTGGTGATCGGCAACTCGCTTGGGCAAGAGACGCGCACGCCGATGGGACTGACTATTATCGGTGGGACGCTGCTGTCGACGGCGCTGACCTTGTTTGTGGTGCCTTCGTTGTACAAAGTGCTGTCGCACCTTGAGTCAGGTAAGAAGCACGATTTTGAGTCTTGAATTGTTCTGCTTGTAAGCATTGTCTACTCGAACTTCTATTGGAAAAATAACGCACATGCGTGTGTCTGAGACACATTGGGTGGGTGGCTGCGTCGTGCGCGTGCCGAACTCGGGGCTGAACCGCTATTTCTTAAATGCAGAAGATCGTTCTTCGATGGCCTCATCTGGATGGCCAAGTAGATTCTCCATCCATGAGAATGGCCATCCTCGGGCGTCCACGCCCGAGGATCAGGGGAAGTGAAGCAGATTTTTTATATGGTTTAAATCAAAAGAGAAAAATTGGATTTAGTTTTTGATCCTCTCCGCCGCGGACGGCGGAGAGGTAAGCCTCTCATGGACGGACATATCTCGCGGCCATTCGTCATAGCGATCCTCGGAGACGTGAGTGTCGGCGCTCGCGAGATTTCCCAATATCCAATCGGCGCTCGCGAAATTTCAATGTCCACTTGGCGCGCGCCACGTGATTATTAAAATTTACAAAATGAATGTGCGAATCAACACGCAGCGCCTTCGGCGCAAAAGGAACTTTTTCGATACTTCGGCGCAGAAGCCGTGAGAAGAAGTTTCGTTGGATGATTCGTTGAAAGCGCGGCTTTGGTTCGGAGCCCGACTGAACTAAGCCGCAGGCCGCGAAGTCGTCTGCGCCACAGGCGGTGCAGCTGGGTCGAAGAGCTTGTCGCGATTCTTGATGGCGAAGCTAGTGGCGAGTACCAGGGAAACCGCCAATGGATCGAAGACGAAAACGAAAACTATGATCAGCCAAGTGGCGACATCATCCATGCTCTTGTTGAACATCTGAGCGACGTAAACGACCGGGCCGATCTCAATCTGGAAGGAAAGCTTTTTTAAATTCTCTTCGCGCATGCGCATCTGCAGTTCGATGCTCTGGCGTTTTAAGGCGTCGAAGCGTGGCTCGAGTTCTTTTTGTAGCTCTAGCTTTTTGGTCACGCGGTTGGCCGGCACGTCGTCCAACTCTTTTTGCAGACGTGTGATCTCTTCCTGAACCTTGCGGTCTTCGGAATTCATATACTCGAGTTTGACCATGGTGTTTTTCAGCTCGGATGAGGTGTGCTGATACGCATAGGATAGGTATCCGAAAATTCCCAAGCTAGTGATACTCATCAGCACCGCAACCGCGATGGATAAATAGAGGCGCAGAACGAAGTGCAGCTGTCTCCAATTGGCGTGCAGGAAACTTGCGGCCACTAGCTTGGCGAATTCGAGAGCACCGGCCATCACCATTACGGCTAGGGGCGCGCCCGAGAACAGCTTTGCCAAACCTGAAATGGAGAACGTCGCGCCGACGAGAGAGACGGTTCCGGCGGTGAGTCCTAAAAGGATGATATACGCCTTGTTCATACAGGTAGTATATCGGCAGAAGAACCTGCGACTTGAACGGCCGCAGGTCCTAAGTCAGGGCCTATTTTTCTTCTATTTTGATGGACTTGATGACGACGGCTTCGACGGGGCGATCTTGTGCGCCGGTCTTGGTGGTCGCGATCTTATTCACTACATCCATGCCTTCCACGACCTCGCCAAAGATCGTGTGGTGGCCGTCCAAATGCGGAGTCGGTGCGACGGTCACGAAGAACTGGCTGCCGTTGGTGCCCGGGCCGGCATTGGCCATCGACAAAATGCCGGGCTTGCTGTGATGCAGACTGGGATCGAACTCGTCTTCGAATTTGTAACCTGGACCACCGGTACCGTTGCCCATCGGGTCGCCACCTTGAATCATAAAGCCAGGAATTACGCGGTGGAAAACCGTGCCATTGTACAGCGGCTTTTTTTCTTTCTTTCCCGATTTGGGATCGGTCCACTCTTTGGTGCCCTTGCTCAGGCCAACGAAATTTTCCACCGTCTTGGGGGCTTTGCTGGGAAACAATTCAGCTTTGAATTTGCCCATCGATGTTTCGAAAGTAGCGAACATTTTTTTTCCTTTCGCGGGAGTCTTTTCTTTTTTAGCGGTCTCTTTTTTGTCGGCTTTTGCGGGCTCTGCGGCCTTTTCTTTTTTCGGCTCAGCAGCGGTTTCTTTTACCGGCTCTGAAGCTGCATTTTTTGCAGGCTCCTCAGCGTAACTCAACGCACCCGTCAATAGCAGCGCGGACATCATCAATATGCGAATCATTTTTTCCTCCTGAAAGCCAAAATCGGCCTTTGTACAGATGAGTAGAATTGCCGCAACGCCTACGCTAGGTCAAACAGTCGCGCTAAACGGCGCATGGGTTCGCCGGCCAAACGGTAGATCCACCAATCTTTAAGCCGTGAAGCGCCAAGTTTTTCGTAGAATTCGATGGCCGGACTGTTCCAATCGAGCACGCACCACTCAAAGCGGCCGCAGCCGCGCTCCTCACTTAGGCGGGCCAGATGCGAGAGCAGGCGCTGACCGATGCCGAGGCCGCGTACCTCCGGAATCACAAAGAGATCTTCGAGGTGCAGACCGGGGCGGCCGAGAAAAGTGGAGTAGTTGTGAAAGAAAATCGCAAAGCCGGCGGGTTTGCCCTCACGTTCGGCGATCAAAACTTCGGCATAACGCCGCTCGCCGAACAGCGT
The DNA here is from genome assembly GCA_043782715.1 of Pseudobdellovibrionaceae bacterium. Classification (GTDB taxonomy): domain Bacteria; phylum Bdellovibrionota; class Bdellovibrionia; order Bdellovibrionales; family UBA1609; genus JALHOQ01. The sequence goes on from JAYWAE010000388.1 coordinate 5,395, forward strand.
GGAGTGCAGCTGCGGCTCGTCCGCGACTACCTCGTGCGCCAGCTTCTCGAACGCGGCCAGTTGCTGGATTAGGGAAAGAATTAGTGGGGTGTCGCCGGGCACGGCCTGGCGTATTTTCAAGTCGGAACCGTCGTGCAGGACAATCTGGGTCAATGTAGACTCCATTTTTCAAAAAGACGCTCGGGCCATAGGCCTCGCGGCAGGAATGCCGCACATTGTGGCAAAACCCATTGATACGCGTCGTTGGACCCCTGTATACCTGCGCTCATGTTGCTTGAGCTACTGGAAAAAACATTCGCCGACCGTTGCCGCAAGAATCCCCAATATTCACTGCGCGCCTACGCCCGTTCGCTCGGAATGGACTCATCGACTCTGTCTGCGCTTTTGCGCCGCAAGCGTCCGTTGACCCCCAAAACCGCCCGGCGGTTGGTGGACAAGTTGGGCGTCGCGAGCCCAGTGCAGGCGCGCACACTTTTGCTCAGCGTAATGGGTTCGCAAGCCGAAGCCGCGGCGGCCGAGTACGGCGAGCTCGACCTCGAAGTGGCCGAAATGATCAGCTCTTGGGAACATTTCGCGATACTCGCTTACCTGGAAACGGGCTGTGAAAAGCGCGACGTGCGCACGCTCAGCCGGCGCTTACGCCTGGCCACCGGCGTGGTCATCGAGTGTTTGCGCCGCATGCAGCGCATCGGTCTCGTGAGCGAAGAAAACGACAAGTGGTCGGTGAAGTCGCGCAACTTTTCGACGCCCACGAATATTTCGAGCGCGGCATTGCGCGAAGCCAACCGCCAGTTGGTGAACCTCGCGCTCGAAGCCATGGAGCGGGAGCCGGTCGAACGCCGCGATGTGACTGGTATCACCATGGCCGTCAATTCCAAGCGCTTCAAAGAGGCGCAGGGCATGATTCGGGATTTTCGCCGCCGTCTTTCTGATTTTCTCGAAGAGGGTGAGCGCGACCAAGTGTACCGATTGAACATTCAGTTGTTTCCGCTAACAGGGGAGGAGACGAGGTGAGATTCACCCATGTTTTTATAGCAGCGGCCGTATTTTACGCCGCGGTTGCGGGCGCCGATATCTCCTCGCCCGGCGGCGGCGGGGATGGCTGGGACAATGGCAATGCCGGCGATATCTACGGGGCGGAGTTCATTCTCACCGGCCGCGATATCGTGGGCCGCTTGCGCTTGCTCAGCGGTCTTTCGGTTCCTGGTCTCGATCCAGAGGCGCTCAACGGTGTGATCCACGGCACCAAGTTGCGCAGTGACGATCACGTGTTTCTCGGCGCCGACGAAGTCGATGCCGCCAACTATCCCGAGCAAAATCTGATCAAGTTGAATCGCACGCGCTGGCACGAATACCGCGCGCCGGATCAAACCAAACGTCGGTTGACGCTGGTGCTGCACGAGTATCTTTATATTATGAAAATCGACGACACGGGTTTCTTTGTTTCAGAGAAGCTGATCACGCTCATGCGCGTCGACAACTACAGCCCCGGTCATTGGTGGAATCCGCTGAATCCGGCCAACACGATTTCGCTGCAGCCGGTGTTCAATCCCAGTGGTTGCAAGCTACCGCTGGTCAGTGTCGACCCGGCTAAGACCGCGGAGTCGATCGATTTTGAAACGCCGGCGGAATGCGCGCCGGAGTACCGCAAGGTTCACATCGAGAAGGCCAGCTTCACTTCGTCACCTGCATCGGGCTATCGCGGCAACTTTCACCGTTTTGATATCCAAGTGATTGACTCTACGGGACGGGTCTTGGGGGCATTCACTTACGAGCCGCAGTGGGGCATTTGCCTTTTGCCGCAAGACGGGAGCTGCCAGCTCTCGGGCACGATTCAAAGCGGTGGTTTGAATTTTTCGTTTTGGTTTTTAAGAAATTAAAGGAGAACGGTCATGAACAAAATAATTATTCTTTTGGCGTTGATCAGCGGATCGCCAGCCTATGCTCACGTCGACTGTGCAGGCGAGTTGAATGCGGGATCGATCATCCATCTCTCGCTCGCCACCGGTGGTCCGATGGGCGCGGCGCTCGGCGGATACGTTTCGATCAAAACTTCCGAGCGCGCGACCACGTTGTATGCGATCAAAGCTGGGGACATCGGCCAATACTTCGAGGATGCCGAGGATCAGGCCGTCACTTGGGTCGGCTCGCAGATTTTTGTCGATGGGGTGAATCCGGTGAACATCAAATATCGTGGCATCAATTATCTACAGCGCGATCTGACCGAAGTGCTGCGCGACAAAACCCGCGTCAAGCAAGTCGGCAACACCATGCGCGTTTGGAAGGGGCCTGGTTATAAACCGGAAGAGCAGTACGCTTTTCGCGATGTGGTTTGCGCAAGTTTCATAGATCAGTAGCTGGTCTTAATGCGGCGGGAAGACCGCCGTGCAGCTAGCGGGCATCATATCCGCGGCTCCCGCATAGGGATTCGGCGCGCCGGCAACGTAACCTGAGGTCAATCCTGGCGCTGTGCAATCCAAAGCCCCGATATCATTCGTACAAGTTTTTTCGGCACCGGAGTCGGCTTTTAGGCTGCCTGCCGCACGTGCGTTTTCAATCTCTTCGACTGTGGGTGGAGGTTGAACCGTGATGCCGACCTTTTCCGCGAACGTCGTGAGCGGGAGAATCCCGCTCATGCACTCTGCGGCCGTAATCGTGGAGTTACAGGCCGAAATTTTCATGCACGCAAAATAGAACAGCGACACGGCCGGTTCGGATGCGCTCGCCGGTAGCGCTGGATTGCCCGTTCCGGTGCCATTGAGTCCGCAGCCCGTTAGGGCGGTGTACAATAGAATTAAAAGGGCTCTCATTTGTCGACTCCCTCGTCGGTGTCCGTGCATTCGCTGAGTGGGAAAAGTTGCATGTTGATTTGGTAGATTGTGTCGGGGTCAGTGTCTTCATTGGCAATAGCTAGGATTTCGGCGCGGAAATCTTGAATCATCGTTTTAATTTTGGCGGCGGTGGCGCGTGAGACCGGGACGCACGCGGCTGAAATTTCGCGCTGGGTGCGCGGTACTGAGTCGATCGAACAACTGGCGAGGTTCATCATATCACGGTGATAGCGGGCGATCGCACTCGAGCTGACTTCGTTGGCCGTGTTGAGCGTGCGCTGGGCCTGGCGCAGGCGGCCGTTGGTATCGCGTTTGAGTAAGCCGAGGGCTTCGAGGTCGCGTAAGGCGCCGGCCGCTTGTTCGGGCGTGATTGTAGGGCGAAGGCGGCGCGCGATCCAAGACGGATCCTCTTGAAAATCGGCGAAGCCGGCCAGCTCGCGCACGGGAATGTAATACCAATTGGCATAGTACGCATATTCAGCCTGCTGCAGAGGATGAATTTTTTGAAAACCCTTGGTGTGCAGCATGAGGCGCGCACCTTCGGCTTTTTGAGTGGGAGTTTTGGCTTGGTTGTAGTGCACGAGGTGGGTGAAGAAGTCGGTCTCACCCCGATTGAGTTTCAACGCGCTGGCGAAGCGGGTGATGCTGTCTTCCGAGAGATTGCGTTTAGCTTCGATCACCAGCTTTAAAAAATTTGGCGACGCAAATCCCGCGCGTTGGGAAAAATAGCGGAAAGAAAATTGCCGGTGGTTACTTTTGAAGTAGGCGTACAAATGGTCGAGGTAGACGCGGTAGTCGTCGTATTCAAAGATGTTTGGTTTTGCAGACAGTGCTCGCGCTTCCATACCTTATTGTTATCGTCATATCCGTGGGTTTGCTGAGGCCTGGTCGTTCAAACTGTATTCCGGGCGTATGCAAAACGGCCCCGAACTGGACGTTTGTTCGGGGCCCGGGGGTTGGCGACTAAAAGTTATTCAAAATCTGGTCACACTGCGTTTGCGCTTGCGAGAATGAAAGCGTGCGCGTGGCCGAGTAGTCTTGCGCGGGATCATGCTCGCGCAATCCGAATGGTGAGGCGCTGAAGAAGCGGCCGCCGGCGCGAAAAACGCGGCGTATGTCGACCGATGAGCGCTGA
>JAYWAE010000389.1:0-9285 GCA_043782715.1 Pseudobdellovibrionaceae bacterium
CGACGCTTTGAAGCACTTCGGGAAAACTGCGGGCCTTGAGCGCGGGAGAGTTTTGCACGCCGGGGAATTGATTTTCCGCAGTGAGTTCGCGTTCGTCGAAAGCGGCGCCACCATTGACTCCGAGCCTGCGGATCATGTCGGCTCGCTTGGCCTCGTCAGATTCGGCTAAAATATCAGACGTTTTCTTGTGCCCCGCTTTGGACAGAGCATCTTTGAGTGATGAGGCGGCTTGATCTGTGACCGTGCCCATCAGCTTCTGCATGGTCATGGTCTTGAAAAATTCGGCCGACTTCATGCTTTCATCGCGGCTGGCGGCAGTCAGGTCCTGCACCATTTGGTTGAGGCCGGGATTGTTTGCCTGCAGGGTATCCATTTCCACTTTCAAAGCCGCGATCTTCGCCGGTTCATTGAGGCCCTGGCGGCGCGCGAGGAAGGCCATCTCTTGCGAGAGGTAATTTTTGTGATCGACGCTGATATTGTGCAAAAGATCCGTGCGCGGCATGGCCGCCAGAGTTTGAAAGGTGGGGATCGACGGCATCGTGGCGGGCATTTGCAAAGCCACGGAGTTGAACGGATTCACCATCGAGTTGATGTCGAAGGAACTTGAACCTGCCGCGGCTCCACCATCGGTCGGGGTCATGGCATTGATGTAGCTTTCAATGAGTCCGCCGAAAAGTACGATACCGCCCCAAATGATTTTACCGTTGCGCACATCTGCGCTGGCCATGCCGATACCTAGAGGGCCGTGCGAGGAGATGCGGCGGTCGCTGATCCATGTGATCGATGGGTAGCGCAGATCGAAGGGGTGTTTGAGATCCTTGATGACGGGTTCAAACGCGCGCTCGTTGGCTCCGAGAGCACAAACTTTGCGCTGGTCTGGGCCGGTGCTGCAGACATTGCGCAATTCACGGTTCCACTTGTCGATGGCCATCGCCACCGTCGCCTGATGCTCTTTCGGAACTCCGCTTAGGTAAATGCGTGTCGGTTTGCGCACGTCCCAATGGGCGGCGTAAAGCTCGGGCTCCATGCCATCGACCATGCGGCCCATGACGTGAAGCACGTTCATCAGGCGAGAGTTCTCTTGGTTGTAAGGCACCTTGGTGAAGCTGTCGTCGTGGTCGAACTTGAGAAAGTTGATGCGCCAGCGGGCTTGCAGCTCGGTGGCGGCCAAGGCGTTGTATTGGTTAACGGAGAAACCGAGAAAGTTCTTTTCATTGTCCCACTCGATGTCTTCGGCGTTCGCTGTCACTTCGCCAAATGGAAAGCCCATCCCGCTGAGGACGTGAATGCCGGCGAGGTTGAGCTTCATTTTGGGACGCGCGGACCAGTGGCTGCGCGAGCTGTTTTCGACCCACTCATTGTTCTCGCGGCCGTACTTGTCCTTGTCTCGCTCGTAGTAAAAATGTTTGGTGATCGGAATTGAGATAATCTGCGTCCAGCGGCTGCGGTCGTTGATGAAGGACGGGTTGATCATTTTGGCGATCAGGGCGTCTTCGGTGATTTGGAACTCGACGTTGCAGTGCATGGCGCCGTTGACGAAGGGTTCATACCAAGATTCGCCATACTCACCGCGGCCGATTTCGGGAGCCCAGGCGCACAGAAAGGTCTTTGGTTTACCAGTCGATTCAACGAAAAAACTCTTGTCGACCGTCTGCTCGCTCGGCTCCGGAGTTTCCGCCGCGCGTTCACGAAACAGCTTGGTGTTGAACAATCCACCGCCGGTGCAACCGGTGAGAACTGGGAGAACGAAAGAGGCCAGAAATAATATAGACAGACCTCTGCTGAAGTTTTTCATCGATTGCTTCACCGGTTCTACCCTCGTTAAAATGGTTTCCAGGACCAAAGGCGGTCCACTACTAGGTGAACTTTCAATTCCCGGGCCGCAATAGGAAGGGATGCTGAGCATTGAGAAGCCCCGCCGGTAGGGGTTTTTGCGCCCGCTGACGAAGGCCGCCACCAACACTGCCAATTTGCGGCTTTTAGGGGGCCAAACTAACATAAGTTATTGTATTTACATGGATATTTAATGAAACATTTTACAATAAGGACTACTTATGGGTCTGGAACGCTACCGTTTTCGCATTCGGTCCCGTAAGCTCTAGGCATGCGTTTAGATCGTGGGATTTTGCTCGCGGTATTCTTTTTGATGGGTTTAGGGCTGGTGCAAGTCTACAGCTCCAGCTACATCTTCGCCACGGAAGTGCACGGCGATGGGCTGTTCTTCTTTCGTAAACAAGTGTTGTTTGCAATTCTCGGTTTGGTGGCGCTGTTCGCAGCTTGCATGATGCCGTGGCCCTGGGCTCGGCGCATGGGCGTCGGCCTCTGGGGCGTGGCGGTGCTTGGGATTTTACTGACTTTCATTCCCGGCATCGGGTTGCGCATCGGCGGGGCGCACCGCTGGCTGGTTTTACCGCTCGGTTTTCGCTTTGAGCCGGGTGAGCTGTTGCGCGTGACGTATCCGTTCGTGCTCGCCCCGTTGCTCGCCACCTACCAAAAAGGCAAGGCCGACGGCGCATGGCTGGCTCGCCTGGGCCTCGTGTTGGCTCCGCTCGGCGCACTCTATCTGCAGCCCGACTTCGGCAGCTTCGTGATCATCACCATGCTGACTTTTTCACTCTTCGTCGCCTTCGGCTTGCGCTGGCGCTTTATTCTCGGCGGTGCCGCGCTCGCCATCCCCACGCTCTGCTACATGGTCATGTCGACGCCTTACCGCCGCGTGCGGGTCGAGGCGTTCTTGAATCCGTGGGCCGATCCGGCTGAAAAAGGCTTTCAGGTGATTCAAAGCTTGCTCAGCTTTTACTCGGGCGGATTGACCGGAGTCGGATTGGGCCAGGGCCAAGGCAAATTGTTTTTTCTACCCGAAGCACACACCGATTTTACCCTCGCGGTTTTGGGCGAGGAGATGGGCTTTGTCGGATTTTTCTTTCTGCTCATGCTTTATGGCTTTTTGGTTTTTCGCGGCTTTCAAATTACCTTGCACTTAAAAAAGCTGCAAGAGCGGGCATTGGCGCTCTCGTTCAGTTTATTGATCGTATTCGCGGTGTTTATCAACACCGGAGTCGCACTCGGGCTTTTGCCCACGAAGGGATTGACGCTTCCGCTTCTGAGTTATGGCGGCAGCTCACTGATCTGCACCGGACTGTGCATTGGCTGGTTGCTCAATTTGGGCCGCGAGTCTACAATCCCAGTATCGTTTCGCGAAAAAGAGATCGATTAGAGTGTCACTTAAAATCTTGATTGCAGCCGGTGGTACCGGCGGACATATTTACCCGGCCCTAGCTATGGCCGATGCGTTCCTGCAGGAACGGCCGGACGCGCGCGTGGAATTCGTCGGCACACCCGGCGGTTTGGAAAACAAGATTATCCCAGCCAAGGGCTTCGTCGTGCATCACCTGACAATCGGGCGGCTCAACTCAAATGTTTCCGTGACCGAACGGCTCAAGACTCTACTGATGATGCCCTTGGCTTTTATCACTAGCCTAAGGCTCTTGCGCCGGGAAAAACCGGATTTCGTACTCGGAGTCGGTGGTCATGCTTCGGGTCCTCTGCTTTTGATGGCGGCATTGGCTGGCTATCGCAGCGCTATCTGGGAACCCAATGCCATGCCCGGCATGGCCAACCGCCTCCTCGCACGTTTTGTCGACGACTGCTGGGTGGTGTTTGAAGAAGCCAAACCTCTACTACACAATTCTCATTTACATCAGGCCGGCATGCCCGTGCGTAAAGAAATCGAAGACATGCGGGCGGCTGAGCGTCCGGGTGGCGCGGAATTCCGCATTTTGGTTTTCGGCGGCAGCCAGGGCGCGCGTGGGATCAACAACAGCGTAATGGAAATGATCAACAAAGGCGGCGATTGGCTGCGCGGCGTGCGCTTCGTACACCAGACCGGGCCGGCGGATTTTGCCCGCATCCGAGCGGGTTACTCGCAGGACGCGCCGGTGGATGTGCGCGAATATCTGCACGACATGGGAGATCAGTACGCGCGCGCCGACTTGGTGATTTGCCGTTCGGGTACAGGGACTCTGTCGGAACTCGCCGCCTGTGGCAAAGCCGCGATTCTGATTCCGCTGCCGACTGCGGCCGACGATCACCAGCGCAAGAATGCCGAGAGCTTGGCAAGTAAAGATGCGGCCGTCATGATCGTGCAAAAAGACCTGACTGCGGACCGGTTACGCGCAGAAATCGAACGCCTGCGCGCCGATCCGGCGCGTCTCAAGGCCATGGGCAACCGTGCGCGCGCGTTTCATCAGCCGCATGCGGCTGAAAATCTAGTTAAGCAATTTGTCGAAAGGATCGCCACCGATGCGTCTCGCTAAAGCCAAAGTGCATTTCATTGGAATCGGCGGTATCGGAATGTGTGGCTTGGCCGAGTTGCTGCACAATTTGGGCGCGCAAGTGACGGGAAGTGACGCCTCGGAAAACGCGCAGACGGCGCGCTTGCTCGAAATGGGCATCAAGGTTTCGCTCGGCCACGCGGCCGAAAATGTCGGTGACGCCGACGTGGTCGTCTACTCGAGCGCCGTGCGCGAAAATAATCTCGAATACAAAGAAGCCCGGCGGCGCAAAGTTCCCTTGATCCGGCGGGCCGAAGCTTTGGCCGAAATGATGCACCTCAAGCGTGGCGTTGCCATCGCCGGCACCCATGGCAAAACGACGACCACCAGTTTGACGGCATCCATTTTTTTGGCGGCGAAAGCCGATCCCACGATCATCGTCGGCGGACGGCTCGACATCATCAAATCGACCGCACAGCTCGGCAAGGGCGATTGGCTGATCGCCGAGGCCGATGAGAGCGACGGAAGTTTCAATATTCTAAGTCCAGAAGTCGTGATCATCACCAACATCGACAACGACCATCTCGACTACTACAAGACGTTTGCCAATTTGGAACAGGCGTTTCTTGAATTCGCCTCGCGCATTCCGTTCTACGGCGTGGCCATCGTGTTTGGTGACGATCCGGCAATCAAAAAATTATTCGCTGGCTTCGGCAAACGTTGGATCGCGTACGGCATGGGCAAGGACAACGATTATATTCTGGAAAAGAAGGGCGATCATTGGACCGTGACCAATGAAGGTAAATTGATTTTTGAATTGCGTCCGGCCATGCCGGGCCAGCACAACGCGCTCAATTCCCTCGCGGCCGTGTTGGCCGGAATGCAAGCTGGAATTCCATTTGAGACAGGAGCTCGGGCTGTGGAACAGTTCGGCGGCGTGGACCGGCGCTTTCAACACAAGGCCACGATCCGCGGTGTCGACTATTACGACGACTACGGCCATCATCCGACGGAAGTTCGCGCCGTACTCAGCGGCTTCAAAGAAAAATTCCCCGACCGGCGCCTGGTGACCGTATTTCAACCGCATCGCTATTCACGTACGCAAATCTGCTGGGACGATTTTCTCGCCTGCTTCAAGCAGGCAGACGTTTTGTTCGTGCTCGACATTTATCCCGCAGGTGAAACGCCGATCGAAGGCATTACCGGATCGGCACTGGCTACAGAAATCGACCATCCCGATTGCCGGTTCCTCGCGCGCAAAGACGATCCCAAACTCGAAACCGTTCGCGAGTTCTTGCAAGCAGGAGATATTTTGCTGACTCTGGGCGCCGGAGATATTTCCAAATTGGGCGAGCAACTGATTGACGCCCAAGCGAAGAGCTGACGCCGTGGATTTTCGCGAGCAAGTTCTACTCAAAGATTGGGCCTGGTGGAAGATCGGCGGACCGGCAGATTTTTTCTGCCTGCCTGAATCGATCGAACAGGTGCGCGAGTCTCTGGAGTTTGCGCGGGTACGCGGGATTCCGGTCAGCGTGCTCGGCGGTGGTACCAATGTCCTGATCAGCGACGCCGGCGTCGAAGGTCTGGTCATCTGCATGCGCAAGATGAATGCGCTGACGCTGTTCGAAGACGGCGGTAAATTGCGCGTCGAAGCTTTGGCCGGTACACCGAAGTCGGAGCTCACACGTATTTACATGAAAAGAAAGTTGGCGCCGGCGCTCTTTCTCTGCGGCTTGCCTGGCGATGTCGGCGGGGGCGTCGTCATGAATGCGGGCGTGGCCGAGCAAATTACCCCGCGCGAGTTCGTCGAGATCACCGACTGGATTGAAGTGATGAATATGGAAGGCAAAGTCCGCCGCATCCCGCGCGAGGAGATGGGTTGGACCTATCGGCATACCACCGGCTGGCAGCCGGGGATCGTCGTGCGCGCGTGCGTATCGTGGGCTTTGGAAGTTGACGAGGAAATCCCGCGCAAAGTGCGCGAGGCCACCAAGAACCGCTTGGCCCGGCAACCGCTTGAACTCCCGAGCTGCGGCAGCACTTTTAAAAATCCGCTTGGCGGTAAAGCCGGTGCCTTGATCGAGCAGGTGGGCTTGAAGGGCTATTCAGTGGGGGGCGCGCAAGTCTCCCCTAAACACGCCAACTTTATCGTCAATGTAGGCGGCGCGACTGCGGCCGATGTAATGTCGGTCATCAAACACGTACAAACCGAAGTGAAGTCGCGCTCGGGCGTGGCGCTTGAGACGGAAGTTAAATTTCTCGGGCGCTGGTGAATCCGATGCCGGCGAATTTTATAGATAACCCTTCGCCTGCAAGGCAAAGAGTTGAGCATAGCGTCGGCCGGCTTTAAGCAGCTCCTCGTGGCGGCCCTGTTCTTGAATTTCTCCATGCTCGATCACGACGATATGGTCCGCTAGCCGCGCCACCGGAAAACGGTGGGAGATAATGAGACTCGTCTTGCCGATGGTGAGTTCGTGGAATTTTTGAAAGGCAAGGCTTTCGGCTTCAGCGTCGAGTGCGGCTGTCGGCTCGTCGAGGATGAGGATGTCCGCATCTTCGCGCATAAACGCCCGTGCAACGGCGATCTTTTGCCATTGGCCGCCGCTCAGCTCACGGCCATTTTTGAACCAGGTCCCTAAAGGCGTCTCCAAACCCTGTGACAGATCCTGCAACAGCTCGGTCGCGCCGCCGCGCTCGAGCGCACGCAAAACATGCGGGCCATCGTCGATCGCTTCCACTTCACCGACACCGACATTTTCTTTGAGCGACAGCTGGTATTTGTTGAAGTCTTGAAAAACCACGCTGATGCGTTTTAGCAGAGCGGAATGATCCCAATCTGCGAGGTCGCGCCCATCGAGATAAATCGCCCCCTCCGTCGGATCATAGAGGCGGCAGAGAAGTTTAATCAGGGTGCTTTTACCCGCTCCATTCGACCCGACCACGGCTACGCTTTGGGCGCGCGGAATATGCAGGTCAATGTGGCGGAGTGCCCACGTTTCGCGTCCGGGATAGCGGAAGCTGACATCGGCGAAGAAAATTCCCTGCTCCGGTACAACCTGAGGCCGCACTCCGTGTGCCTTAGCGCGCAGTGGCCGGGGGAGAGCGAGAAACTCAAAAAGATTGGATAAATAAAGATTGTGTTCATAGGTCCCGCCGATTGCGGCGAGGCTGGATTGGAACGCCTGCTGCCCTTGGCGGAAGACCACCACGTAAAGAGTCAAATTCCCCAGTGTCAGGCGCCCATGCGCGGCTTCGATGGCTATGTATAGATAGCAGCCGTAAAAGGCGCCCGACGAGAGCAGGGAAAGTAGAATGACCCAAATCGTCCGTCGCGTCGAGAGGGCGCGGTCTTCGCCGTAGAACTTCTCCGCCAATGACCGGTAGAGCGCGAGAAAGCGCGCGCCTAATCCGAACACCCGCACTTCTTTGGCGTGGCTGTCATTGGCGAGAACGTATTCGACATACGCCAGCCGACGCCGGTCGGCTGAACGCCAGTTGTACAGTCTAAAGCCAATCGACGAAAAACGCATTTCCGCGAATGTTGCCGGCAGCGAGGCCAGGACTAGTGCCAGCACCACCCATCCACTAAATGAAAGTAAGAGCGCGACATAGGCAAAAAGGGTCAGCGCGTTTTGCAGAAATTGAAGAGTATCCGTGACCATCTGCAGGGAGCGTGAAGAGGCTTCCTGCCGCGCCCGGTTCAGTTTGTCATAGAACTCAGAATTTTCAATTTGCGCTAGATCGAGGCTGATGGCTTTGTTGAGAATCATCGCGTTGACATTGATTCCGAGTCGGCTGCCGAGGAGCGTGCGCGCTAAAAAAAGCGAACGTTGCACCACTGTAATCAACGCGATCAAACCGAACTCAACCAAGACCAGGCGCAGCGTTCGCTCCGAGGAGTGCGCGACCACTGCATCGATGATCATTTTTCCGATATAAGCCAGAGCCGGCGGCAGAGCCGCCGAAAGAGCGGTGAGAAGAGCGATGACCACGCCCAAGCTGGGCGAGGCCCGCCACGCCAGAGCCAATCCTTGCAGGGTGAATGAAAAATAAGATCGAATCGCCTCGCGGCTCAAGCGAAAGGGCGGATTGGGTTTGGGCGTCACATGGCGCATCGTTCGCCGCCGGGGGGGATTGGGTTCATGCTTTGGTTATTGCACAGTCGTAGGTGGATCCCAAGGGGATCGTTTCCGGAGGAGTTGCCGATAGGGGGCTGAGCCGGTGTTCGCTGTCATTGTGATGAATCGGCGTTCTTTGCCCAACGGCAACGTTTTGGGGGTGGGTTAATCTGCATGCCAATGTGATAGAAACCACCTTGACCGACACTTATTCGAGGATCCCTCGGATCTTCAAATTTAAAGCTAAATACCTCCCAAACATGTCCACTCTTGTTTTTTATTTTTAATTTGTGTTTAGCCGAAGGGTCTAGACCTTCAATCATAACCCCACGATTTTTTGGTAAATCTATTGGCAACTGAGCGTCAACTACGAGTTGTAGTTCGCCTTCATAGCGAGTTTCTCGTGTTTCAAGTTTTTTAAGGTTCTCCTGAGGAGTGCCGTTTTGAAAAGGAGACCCAGGCTCAAAAGCTTGTTTATGATCCTGGCCAGAAAATTTTCTGGGTTTTGGTGTGTCGAAGCAAATTTTTCCAGCCTCGCCAGGCCAAGAATCCGAGAAAGCCTCTATCGAAAAAATCAAAACGCCCGTATATAGGAGATACTTCATACCAAATATTGTTCCGATCGGGCGTCTCTTTGACAAGCATCTCGCAAAAAGAAATATCTCTAGGCCAACTAGGAATCACAAAGGCGGGGGCGAAGAGGCCTGGGCATTTCCCGATTCCCGACGGAATTTATACCGATTGTGCACGCCACAAAGAACCTGCAGGTTCGATATGTCGTTACTGCCACCAGCGCACCTTGAAATAATATGATCGACCTGCAGCTGATAGCGCGACTCACACAAGCGCCCATCGGCGTGGCGATGTCGGCACGATTTATCCCGCTTGAATAC
>JAYWAE010000390.1:0-3509 GCA_043782715.1 Pseudobdellovibrionaceae bacterium
CCTTTTGCGAAAAACGGCAAACCTTTAGTCACCGTCTAGTGCACGGTCACATCAGTACCGTTAAGAGAATCGCGAATATCAAAGTGAGAGCGAAACCACAGCTGACAACGCCCTTGATGGTCGTCATGGGGCCGGATTTTCCCTTAATTGCATTGACCTCGAGGCCCAGAATGATCACGGCCGCGATAATCCAATAAAGGCATAAGTTCGAGTTGTCGTCCACCGCATAACCCAAGTGGTTTTTGGCCAGCATGAAGAACATCATGGGGATCGAGAACAGCACGTTGGTGCGCGAAGCCACTCCGGCGCGAGCGGCAATGGCGGGTACGGACGGATCGGCGGGCTTGCCGGCGGCGGTATTCACCGCATTGGCGATGATCTTTTTCTGATTCGGCCAGATGATCAGCCACACGTTGAGAAACATCAGCGTGGCGAAGAAAGCGCCGGTCAAAATATTGATCCAATTGCTTGAGCGCAGAATCGCCATTCCCGGCCCGGCATGGGCCTCGAGATGCGAGTACGCCAGCAGCATCGTCAAACCCGTCACAAACGTCCACATGGCGCCCCAGCGGAACCACCAAAGCGCGCGCGGCACGAGCTTCTGCGTGACCTGCGATTTGGCGACGGCTTCCGACGTCTCAGCCATGAAGGCGCCTTGAACAAAATTAAAATAGTAGAGTAAACCAATCCAGATGATACCGAAAAACAAGTGCAGCCAGCGCAAGAGAAAAAGCAGGCCTCCCATGTTGCTGTCCATGATCGTCTTCAACATCGCGGTGACTCCTTTGCAAATAGTGACTCTATCGAATGCAGTCTAGAACCCGTAACGGGAGGAGTCCAGATCAAAGAAAGGCGATGTCATGGCCGAGGGCCAAAAAAATCAGCACGCCGCCGCCGACGACAACCCGGTAATAACCGAAGTGGCGAAGCCCAAAGCGGCTGATCAGCCCAACAAACGCGCGAATGGTCAGTAGGCCAATGGCAAACGAAACCAAATTGCCCCAGCCGATGATGGCCCATTGGTCGGAGGTGATCGTGGGGTAAACCTTCATCAACTTCAAAAAAGTCGCGCCGGTAAGAGTAGGTACGGCAAGCAAAAACGAGAACTCGGTGGCCGAGACCAAACCCAAACCTTGATGCAGCCCGCCCCAAATGGTGGCTGCCGAACGCGACACGCCGGGCACGAACGCCATACACTGGAAAAGTCCGATTTTGAGTGCCGAGGGGATCGGCAACTTCTCGATCGTCGCCACCCGCACCTTGTGACCGCGCAACCAGCGGTCAGTCAAGATGAGCAGCACCCCGCCAATGAGCAAAGCGGCACCTACGATCCACACATTTCCGAGAATGGCATCGATGTGTTTTTTTAGCGCGAGGCCAATCACCGCCGCCGGCAAACATCCCACTATCACGGCGGGGTAGACCTTTGGATTGACCAAAAATCTCTTCCAGAATAGCACCACCACCGCGAGAATTGCTCCGAACTGCACCATCACCGTATAGTCCTTGACGAATTCAACCTGATTGATGCCCATGATCCAAGAGGTCAGAATGATGTGCCCCGTGCTCGACACGGGTAAATATTCCGTCATGCCCTCGACCACTGCCAAAATCATCGCTTGCAAAAAACTCATGCTGCCCCCATCACGCGCACGTCCCCGCGCCGTGATTCGATTAGTGTTGCCCCCACCGCCGATACAAAAATAATCAGCGCACCGATCCCTTCCATGCCCCGGAAAGATTCATTGAGCAGGAATATGGAAAAGATCATGGCAAACGGCGATTCGAGCAGAAAAAGCAGGCTCGAAACCGTAGGTGACAGGCGCTTTTGCGCCCGCACCTGCAAGAAAAATGCGATCACCGTCGAACCGATGGCCAGGCTGAGCAGACCAATCCAAACATGGGCACTCCAATTCCCCGAGAGCTGAAATTTGGCTTTTAATTTCCCCAGATGCACAATCGGCAGGCAAAAAAGCGCGGCCCAGCAAGCTTGCAAAATATTGAATGCAAACGGCTCCTTGATCCTTGGACTCACCAATCCGAGCCAATAGATTTGCGCCGTTGCCAGAACGGCACAACCGAGAGTCAAAAGGTCGCCATAATTCATTTCGCCAGACCCGAGATCGACAATCAAAGCTGTTCCTAGTAGCGCGCCCGCAACGCAAATCCACAGCGCTCGCGGCATGCGTCCTTTGTTCATCGCCGCCTCAGTCAGTGGGACAAAGACGACGTACAAAGTGGTGATAAACCCACTTTTGGTGGCTGTCGTGTAGTTCAATCCCCAGGTTTGTAAAATCAGAGTTCCGAGCAGCAGCATCGCCGGAATAAAGCTCCATTTGAGATTGTCTTTCCATACCTTGCGCGCCGGGGCCAGGAACAAAAAGGGAAGTCCAACGGCCGAGGCTACTGCGAAACGCACCAATGTAATCTCGTTGGCGTCGAGGGACTCGAGCGCCCAGCGCGAACCGACAAAACCAAAGCCCCAAAAGCCCGAGGCGACAATCAACTCGGCCACGGCGCGCCACGGACTGTGGAGATCGATTTTGGACATGCTTGATTTTAGGGAGTCGCTGGACAAGATGCAATCTCCGTTTTAAAGCTTGGACTCACCGGGGGAGTGGTTATGCCGTTCTTAATTTTCGCTTTTGTTTCGTCAATCGCCGGAGCGACGGGCTGGGTAAGTGAACACGAAGCCGTCTGGGACACAAAGGCGCATATTTGGATCACGCCGGCAGATGTCGCGGCACGTGCCAAGCCGGGCGACATCGTGGTCTTCGGCGAACAGCATGCGACCGTCGGCAACGCCTCTGAGCCAGGCACATACATTCATCACAGGAATCAAACCGGGTTTCTCAAAGTGCTTGTCGCGAGCTCAATATCCGGCGGCACCAACTATTCGGTTTCCATCGGCATGGAGTTTTTAAATTACGCCGACCAAGCCAGTGTGGACTTGTATCGCGATGGCAAAATGAATGACACCGCCTTTGTTAAAGCCGTAAATTGGGGCGGCAATCCATTTGAATTTTATCGCGAGCAGATTTTATTCAAGGGCGGCGGGCGCACTCTGGCTCTGAACATTCCCGGCGCAATCCCTGCACACGTCGCCAAAGCCGGCCCGCAAGATCTTAGTCCCGCGGAACGTGCGCTCCTGCCACCCGTCTGGGAGCGCGGCAATGCCGCGTACTTCGCTCGATTCCGCGACGCCATGGGCGCCCACGTAACACCGGAAAAATTAGAAAATTATTTTTGGGCGCAGTCTTTATGGGACGACACAATGGCCTGGAAGGCGCTTGAACATCGTGCGGCGTTGCCCAATAACGTACTCGTCATCATCGTCGGCGAATTTCACGTGCAATTTGGCGGCGGACTTCCCTATGAACTGACTCATCTTGGGCACTCACCTGTGACGACCATGGTGCAAGTCGAAACACCCGGCTGGGATCCCGCGAGCCTATCGGCTGCCGTATTGCCTGATCCCGTCTACGGCGAACAAGCCGACTACATTTGGG
>JAYWAE010000391.1:0-3507 GCA_043782715.1 Pseudobdellovibrionaceae bacterium
TGGATATTATATGCAATATTTATTTATCTATAAATTTACGGCATTCGACGACGCCGACAATACCAGATTGACGGTCGCTGCGTAAATCCAACTACGTAAAAAAGTTCCCCGCATCTCTGAACTACTTCTATCGCAGTGACTGGTCCTTTGGTTAGGCTCTCGCCGTCATTTGTTTCAATCTGGATCAACCGGCGCCAGCCCTTCCACCTATCCGCCAAAGCGAGATGGCCATTTCGAATGATTCTCAATATTAGACTACTACTGTTAATGCTTCTTAAAAGGATCGTGGTTTCGGCCGATAAGTCTTGTATGTCGACCTCCATCTTTCACGTCCGGTATGAGTCCCCTAATCCTGGGCAAAACCTGGTTTTGCTCTCGGGCCCTATCAACGAAAAAGCGGACATCCTGAACGTACGCGTTCCGTCGCTTCCCAATGAAACTTCACTATGCATCGACACCGGCGGTGTTTCGCACATTACTTCGAGCGGCACCCGAGATTTCGCGCGCTGGAGCCGGGGCCTAAAAGAAAAGAAGATCACCTTCACGCGCTGCCCGAAAGTTTTCATCGATCAGCTGAACATGATGCCCGGGTTCATTCCCCTGCATTCGGCGGTCTTGAGCTTCTATGTTCCCTTCCGCACTGAGGAGGGTTTGGTAGGGGGACTTGAAGAGGAATTTGACGAAAAACATGTCCTTTACACCTCGCCCGCGAACTTCCGCTTTGAAAATGGCAAGGTGGTCCTTCATCACTTTGAAGACATCGTAGACAAAAATGGCAAGCCTATGGAAATGGATGTCGTGCCCGGAAAATACTTCCGCTTTCTCGACTTCTATTGCCCTAAGGGCAAGGCTTAGTGGACAAATCCAAACGCGAGAAGTACTTCATCGCCTACAGTTCTATATTGCCTTCGCCGTCGTGGTCCACAGGTTCGGTGGGCGTCAGGTCTAGGATTTCCTGGCCCTCGTGATTCACGGCCTCCGCGTTCAAGCCTTCGGTCACGAACGCGACTTCTTCGTCTCCTTGTGCGGCCGTGACCTTGGCGGCGTCGTAGCGCTCTAGCCATTTCTTGTCTTTGTCCTCGACCGCCTCGCCGACAGCCAGAGCTTCGCGGATATCCTGTGCGCGCTCCAAATCGCGCTTATTGCGCTGGCGCACCTTCTCTTGCTCGAAGAATTCGGAGCTCGTGGTGATCTGACTGAGTTCGTCGGTAATTTTGAGCAGCTCGTCTTCGCCTTCCGAATAGCTGATGCCGGTCGTGGTTTGCGAAAGCTCGCCGGTCAGATCGCTCAACGTCTCCCTGTCTTCTTCCTCATCGCCAATGCCCTCCGGGATGAGTTGGTCGATTTCGTGCAAAGAAGGCAGCTCTTGAATATTGCGCAGACTGAAGATCTCTAAAAATTTACGGGTGGTTTCGTAAAACATCGGCTTGCCCGGCAGATCGCTGCGCTCCCCGAAGGTGATCAAACCCTTTTCCATCAAGGCGCGCAAAAGATGCCCGCTCTCGACGCCCCGGATTTCGTCAATCTGGGCCTTGGTGACCGGCTGTTTGTAAGCGCAAATCGAAATCACTTCCAGCGCCGGCCCAGACAAGCGAAATGGCCGCGCCTTCACCGACTGGCGCAGGTATTTCATATTCGAAGGCTTGGTGCGCAGCTGGAATCCGCTGGCCACTTCTTCGAGCGTAAAGCCGCGGTTGCTGTCGTTGTACTCAACCTGCAACTGCAAAAGCGCCGAGCGAATTTCTTTCGAGCGGATGTTCGTACCTTTGAAAGCCTGCTTGAGGACGGCCACGCTCATCGGCTTGTCGGTCGAAAACAACGCGCTTTCGACGATCGACATGGTTTGCTCTGCGGTCAAAAATTCAACGTCTTCAATGGCGGCGGCTTCAAAAGCTTCGAGTTCGGTGCCTTCAAGCTCCAGCTCCGACGCGACTTCGCCGGTGTCGGGCGTTTCTTCAGTGTCGCTGTCGGCTGTGGACTCGCCGCTGGTTTCGTCTTCATCACTTTCAATCATCTCTTCGTGCTCGTCGCTGTCGTCAAAGTCGATCATACGTTTACCTCGCCTGATTCGTCGGGGGCTTCGCCGCTTGCTTCAGTTTCAATGTGGCCCGCGGGTTCTGGGTTAGCCGCCTCGAGTGATCCACCCTCGTCCTCGGTCGCAATGCGCGACAATTCGGCTTCGATTTCTTCATCCGTCGCAGCTTCGCTCGCAACCTCTTGCACCACCGGCGCTTCGCCGGTCTCGTCCATTACGGAATGCATGGATTCATCCAAGCTCAACTGCCCATCGGCGACTTCGTCTTCCGGCAAAGTCACCGAAGGTGTCGCGAACAACTCGTCCGCCTTGGCCGCAGCATTCACGCCCTCATAACTCTCGACTTGCGAAATCATATCGCGGTCGATCGGCCGAACGGGATCAATATAAATATCCGATAAGGGTTCATTTTGAAAAACCGAAACAAATCCCATCTTAGCCAATTCAAGCAGGGACAAAAACGTCACCAGCACTTGATTGCTCGCGGCTGGCCCTTCAGCGGTGAGCAATTCACGAAAAACCACGCGCTGGCCAACGATCAGCCGGTCGCGCATTTCCATGATCCTGGCCGCGATGGACTGCAATTCACCAAAAACCCGATGCACGGTCTTCTTCATATTTTTAACCGCCACACGATACGCGGCGATCAACGAGAACAGCGGATTGTCTGCGAGAATCAATTCACCCTCGTCGAGCGCTTCGATATCGGCCCGCTCCCCGCGCGCAAAAACATCACGCCCTAACAACGGTCGCTTATACAAATCCACAGAAAGTTCTTTAAATTTTTTGTATTCGAGCAGCTTTTGCACCAAATCCTTGCGCGGATCTTCGCTGGCGACTTCCTCGCCGTCTTCATTGTAGGTCGGCAAAAGCATGCGGGATTTGATGTGCAAAAGCGTCGCGGCCATGGCCACGAATTCTCCAGCCACTTCCAAATCCAGCTTGCGCATCGTCTTGATGTACTCAAGATACTGGTTGGTAATCTGATGGATGTTGATGTTGAAGATGTCCATCTCCTGCTCGCGGATCAAATGCAGCAGCAGGCCAAGCGGACCTTCAAATCTCTCTAACTGAACGTGAATACTCAATTTTTTCCCATTTCGGCTAAGGGCATTTTATCTCGACCTCAGGCCTGGGCAAATTTCACCAAGATGGGGAGTGAAGTTCAAGGCTTTTCTCAGCCCAGGGACAATTTAACTGCCATCGAAAATGGCACGTAAGTGCCGGAGAGTCTTGATCTCTTGCCGATTTATCACACCGTCCGCCTCGAGCAAATTGAGATCAATGTACTCTTTGACGATAACGAAGGCCTTCCTCCAACCCCGAATAATGCGAGTGTGCGGCCGAAACCGCCAGAATTTCCCACTCAAACCGACGCGTTCGCCTACGATTTGAGCAATCCGCCCGGTTAGCTCGCGAATGAACGCCGGCCACCGCCCAAGCCGCGATATTTTGATCAAAATGTGTAAATG
>JAYWAE010000392.1:0-3503 GCA_043782715.1 Pseudobdellovibrionaceae bacterium
CGGCAACATTGGATACGACGTCTGCATTCAAGGGGACTATAATCTCGCAAACGAATATTGCCGCGAAAACTCTAGCGGTCATTAACGGCAGACTACTAGCGCATACAGCTGTCACTTTGGATTCCAATACCATCACTGCGCCCTAATATTCCCGGCTAAAACGCACCGGATAGAAGGCGGATCCCAGCGGGCACTGGGATTCGTTTCTGCTCCGATTATTTGATCGGAAGCGAAAAGGAAAACCGGCTTCCCTTGCCAACAGTCGATTCAAGCCAGATCTTCCCGCCATGGGCTTCGACGATCCATTTAGAAATATAGAGTCCCAGCCCTAAGCCGCTCCGATCACTTGAACGCAATTGCGAGAACTGTTCGAAAATTCGAGTCCTGGCTTCGCCTGGAATTCCCGGGCCACTGTCAGTCACGGTAAACTCAACAGCGGACGGTTTGGTCTCGGCAGCGATTTCGATACCGTCCCCTTTGCGCGAAAACTTTAAAGCATTGCCGATCAGATTGGAGAGCACCTGTAGGGTGCGGTCATAGTCGCACTTCACGAGGACGCCTTTAGTGTCCATGATGCATGAAAAAGAAATACCTTTAGCTTCAGCTAGGGGCGAGAAAACATCCGCGCAATCCCGACAAAACTGGCTGATGTCGTGCTCGGAGTATTTAAGATCCAGCTTGCCTCGCACTATCCTCTCCACGTCGAGAAGCTGACCTATCATCCGATCCATGCCCGCAGCGTTCCTGACGATAATACGCGCCAATTTCAAAACGTTTTCAGTAGCAGAAGGATTTTCTTCCATGGTGCTGCAAATTAAACTCGCACTCATTGCGATGGTTCCCAAGGGACTCTTCAGATCATGACTAACAATAGCCAATCGCAGGTCCCGATGTGCCACATCCTCTTTTACGGACTGAGTTGAATTTTGCAGTTGCGCGAGCAGTTCAGCGCGCTCATGTGACTCTTCATCTATCGTTTCGCGCTCCAACAAAAGATCAGCGTCCGTTAAGCCTCTCTCCGTATGAAGAAGGGTTTCGGCGGCTAGGCTTTTTTGAGCCCGCTCCTTTCGTCGCAATTGATCCTCGGCAATTCTTTCGCGAACTCTTGCGGCATCAGTCTCGGCCCTCTCATGCGCCACGCCTTCGTCAAATTTGACGTTCTCAAGGCTGTTCTTGGACTCGTGGTCTGTGAGGTCATCGGTACTCTTACGGCGGCGCCCGCGATCGATGTCGGCATCCGCACGGCTTTTTTGAATCGCATTGTCGAATTTGTGTTCGATAGACTTCGAGGTATCCTCGAGCAGATCATCTGTTTTGGTGCGCTCAGACTTAAGGCTTTGGTCTGTCTGAACGCGTTCATGGCGAGATGGTTTATCGCAATCCTGAGCTTTGTCGTCATTCATAAAATACACCTCTGTAGTAAGAACTTCTAAAATTTCCCCGAAATTTATTTATAGTCCGCAGCTAGCAAAAGAGTGAAGGCAGAATTTATCATTGCACGAGATTCTTCGCTGCAGAGGTCTGCCAAACCTTCACGGACTGCACGGAAAGGGGTTGATTGACTCCCGTTCCCAGAAGTAAAACCATGTGCAGCTGGTCGAGTACTTCAAACGTCCAAGGCTTGCTGCCGGGACATCCCATATCGTAATTTGGCGCGGGCGCTTGTCCAGTAAATGGCATGCCCGTCAGCAGGCCTCCGATGCAAAGAATTGCAATTTTTCTCAAGGTACCCCCAAAACACTTTACGCTCATCTTTTAACGTAACTAGGGCCTGCTGAATTCGCAATGTAAACAATTCTCACCGATCAGCCTGGTACCGCGTTTGGCGTCCGAATTTAACGGCAAAGGCGGACTTCGAAATTCCCCTGGAAGGACAGCGCTGGGTCGAGTGGGGTAGTGGGGTCGTTTGGATCGCGAACCACCTTGATCGAACCTTTGATTAGTCCGAGGTCAACCGTGTTGATTTGAGCGACCGTGGTGGCGGCGACTTCAGTTTGCCGCTCGGTCTTTTCGCCCAGATAATTTACGGTCACATCATACTTTCCGGTGAACGCGTCGGGCACAAGGGCTAAAAGTTCGAACGCGAAAATGGGTCCATCCGTGATCGGCGAACTGCGAAAGTCGCTGGCGCAATGAATGGTCGAGGGCGACAAAATCAATGCGAAGCCGGAAACTCGCGCACGCTTGCCCAAAAGCAAATCGCCTTCCAATATGGGAATTGCAACCGCATAGCGCAATTGAATGGGGTGGAACGGCCCAAGCGGCGAGGGCTGGTATTGGCCGTTAATAGGAGTGCTCAGGAGCGTAAACGTAGGTTGGAAGAAGGTGTTGCTATAGAGGTTGTCGGCCACTGGACCACCCGACGAGCCTGCGCAACCGTTCAGGGCCAGCAAAACCCAAGCGAGTGGTAAAATGCGTTTGCTGAATGACATAAATTCCCCCGTGTAACGGCCGCAACCTACATTACAAATGCAATAAGTATGACGGCTTGAAAGGTTCCAATGGCGCCCGGTAGATCGAAAAATGACAAACTTTCATGCGCGCGACCGTCTCAAAAAGATAAAACGACGTTCTATTGAATTGGAGCCCGTCCGCGCTCTCGATTGGCGTAATTCAGCGAAGTTTTGGTCATTGTGGAAATAACGAACATTGAAGTCGGCTGCGAGACCCGCTCCGCTTTTTTAAATGGAAGGCAATGTCATGATCAGCGGCCGGCCTTTCGTTATCACGAGTGTGTGTTCGTACTGAGCGGTGAGATGTTCTTTGCTCGTGGCCAGAGTCCAGCCGTCGCCCGTATCGGAAACTTCTCTGGCGCCAGTGGATAGAAAAGGTTCGATGGTGATCACCAAATTCTCTCTTAAGATGCGGCGGTCTTTTGCATCGAAAAATCCGGGGATAAACTCAGGCTCCTCGTGCAAAGCTCTGCCCACTCCGTGGCTGCCAATGTTTTCGATCACCGTTAGATGATTTTTCAAGGCCACGGTCTCAATCGCTTTGCCGATCGCATTTAACTTGTTGCCGGCCCTTGCGACTGCAAGCGCCGATTTAAGAGCACGCTTTGTAACTAAGCATAAATTTTGTTTTAAAGTCGAAGCAGGAGGAATGATAAATGATCCCCCGGTGTCGGCAAAATATCCGTCCAACTCGGCGGAGACATCGATGTTCACGAGGTCGGAGGCAGCTAAAACTCTGTTTCCCGGAACTCCGTGCGCAACCTCTTCGTTCACACTGATACAGGTCGTGCCAGGAAAATTATAAACCAGTTTCGGAGCCGATCTAGCCCCAAAAGATTCCAAATAGACTTTCCCAATCTCATCAATCTCACGGGTCATAATTCCCGGCTCAAGTTTCGACCCCATAAACTGCAAACAATTGGCAACAATAAGACCAATCCGTCGCAGACAAATAAGATCATTTTCATTTTCAATGGACATACCTAAAGTTTAACATAATTCCCTTAACAGGGTGGTTGGTTTCCAACCCAAAATCTAGTCATTCGGCTG
>JAYWAE010000393.1:0-3496 GCA_043782715.1 Pseudobdellovibrionaceae bacterium
CGCCCTGCAGAAGGACCTTCGCGCGTACGTATATTCGACTTGGACGATGGCCTGTTTCTTGGACTGTGGTGAATGCAGCTGGAGAATCTACGGAAAGGATTGTCAGCAAATGCTTCAACGAATCGCGGTTTTCATAGCAGCTCTGTCTTTCGCATTCCCCGCGTTGGCACAATCCCCACAACCCACCGCCGCCCTAACCTTCCAAGCTTGGAAGGACCAACAGGTGCTCGAAGCCCAAAACCAAGTGCTGCGTGCTTCCTCCCACATCGTACAAGTGCGCGCGGCCAAACCGGGGTCGTCCGATAGCAAAGAAACTGCGGCCCTACCCTCAAGCCGTGTCAAGAAGGCCGGCGACGGGGACCAGGTGGCTTTGGCGGATAAAGACTTGAAGCGCGCACAAGAATCCTTGGAAGCCGCCGGAAGCTTGCAGCTGGAAGACTACATCGCCATCTACCTGCCTTCGCTGCAGGACCAGCCCGAGGCGGCCGCCAAACTGGTCGAGAAACTGACAAAAGAAGAATTGGCCGAAATCACCAAAGGCCTTATCCGCAAGGGTTCCAAGCTATCTGACACGAAGCGTAATGCGCGCGGAATCACTGTGGAACCGCTCACTGTCTCGGCCGGCACTCGCACCAACTAGTTGAGCCGTCCTAAGCGCCACATTTCACTTTCTTTTTGGACAGACCTTGACTGTACTTTTCCGCGGTCCATATTGAGCCTGGTTAATAAAACTATATAGCTAATTTTTCCCTTTGATCCATAGGAGGATTCATTATGGCAAAAGCTGAGATCGGTGTGCGCCCGTTGCACGACCGCGTTCTCGTCCGTCGCACGCCCGAAGAAACCAAGACCGCGGGTGGCATTATCATCCCCGACACCGCCAAAGAAAAACCTCAGCGCGGTGAGATCGTCGCCACCGGCAAAGGCCGTGTGACCGAAGAAGGCAAAGTGACTCCGCTCGACGTCAAAGTCGGCGACAAAATCCTATTCGGCAAATACTCGGGCACCGAGCTCAAGCTGAACGGCGACGAGTTTTTGATGATGAAAGAAGAAGATATCCTCGGGATCATGAACTAATTAAACGCGTGCCGCCCAAGCGGCGCGCGCAATTTAAACAAGGAAATACAAAATATGAGCAAAGAATTACGTTTTAGTGAAGATGCCCGCAATTCGATTCTGCGCGGAGTGAACGTTCTGGCCAACGCCGTGAAAGTCACCCTCGGCCCGAAAGGCCGCAACGTCGTTATCGAAAAATCCTTCGGCGCCCCGCTGATCACCAAAGACGGTGTGACGGTCGCTAAAGAAATCGAACTCGAAAACAAATTTGAAAACATGGGCGCCCAGATGGTTAAGGAAGTCGCTTCCAAAACCAACGACGACGCCGGTGACGGAACCACGACCGCTACGGTGCTGGCGCAAGCCATCTTCCGTGAAGGCGCCAAAATCGTGGCCGCCGGTCACAACCCGATGGAAGTCAAACGCGGCATCGACAAAGCCGTGCAAATGGTTGTCGCGGAACTGAAAGCGATCGCCAAGCCGATCAAAGGCGACAAAGAGATCGCGCAAGTCGGCACCATCTCGGCCAACAACGACAAAGAAATCGGCGAAATGCTGTCGCAAGCCATGGCCAAAGTCGGCCGTGAGGGCGTCATCACTGTCGAAGAGAGCAAAACCGCTCTGACCGAACTCGAAGTCGTCGAAGGCATGCAGTTCGACCGCGGCTACCTCTCTCCTTATTTCGTGACCAATGCCGAGCGCATGGAAGCCGTTTTGGAGAACGCCTTCGTCCTGATCTACGACAAGAAGATCAGCTCGATGAAAGACATGATCGGCGTTTTGGAAGGCGTGGCCAAATCGGGCCGTCCGCTTCTGATCATCGCTGAGGATGTCGAAGGCGAAGCTCTCGCCACTCTAGTGGTGAACAAGCTGCGTGGCACCCTGCACGTTTGCGCCGTCAAAGCCCCGGGCTTCGGCGACCGCCGCAAAGCCATGCTCGAAGATCTCGCCGTATTGACTGGTGGACAGCCGATCTCGGAAGAAGTCGGACAAAAACTGGAACAAGCCACGATCAAAGATCTCGGTACCGCCAAGCGCATCGTGATCGACAAAGACAACACCACGATCATCGACGGCGCCGGTGTCAAAAAAGACATCCAAGCCCGTGTTGCTCAGATCAAAGCTCAAATCGAAGAAACCACCAGCGACTATGACAAAGAAAAGCTCCGTGAGCGCCTTGCCAAGCTCGCCGGCGGCGTCGCCGTCATTCACGTCGGTGCTCCTTCGGAAGTTGAGATGAAAGAGAAAAAAGCCCGCGTGGAAGATGCTTTGAACGCCACTCGCGCTGCGGTTGAAGAAGGTATCGTTTCGGGCGGCGGCACGGCCATCTTGCGTGCTTCGCGGTCCCTCGAGACCAGCAAATCGACCAGCGACGAGCAAAAAGCCGGCATGAACATCATCCGCCGCGCTTGCGAAGAGCCCATCCGTCAGATCGCGTTCAACGCCGGTCTCGATGGCGCCATCGTTTTGGATCGCGTGTTGGCTGACAAGAGCCCTTCGTGGGGTTTCAACGCTCTCACTGAAGAATACGGCGATCTGCTCAAAGACGGCGTGATTGACCCGGTGAAAGTCGTGCGTTGCGCTCTCGAGAATGCCGCTTCGGTTGCCTCGCTGATGCTGACCACGGAAACCATGATCGCGGAAGCTCCCAAGAAAGACGACAAAGGCGGCGGCGGAATGCCCGGCGGCCATGGCGGCGGAATGGGCGGCATGGGCGGAATGGACATGATGTAATTCGAAAACATTTACGCTTTCGGTGTAAGTGAAGAACCCGGGTTGAAAAACCCGGGTTTTTTTATGCCCGCAGCCGCGTGAAGCCGGGGAGCGCACGCGATTGGTGAATTTGATTCTAGGCCTGGTTGAGTGCGAGGTTCGTGCGCGGCATTCCGGCAAACAGGGAGGGCACCCAAATGGAGATATTTGAGGTCAGGTACCTGTCGATGCGAGCTCAGGTCGATTTAATCCGCTTCAATGCTAAAAATACTTATTTGGGTGCACTTGCGTATGTCCGACACGTTTGGCTTGTCCGAGAGAGACTGCATAGAGAGCTCCGCTGGCCCGACGCCTCAGGAAGATTTTATATCTGGCACCTTACCCTTGGCTTTTTATGGGCGCCTCCTTAAGGTCAAACTTTCACAAGGAGCGAATATGAAATCCCGTTTTTTCTTCTCCGTACTGGGTTGCCTTCTCTGCCTGAGCTCGGCTCATGCGCAAATGACTTATGCCGATGAAAAAATCTGGGTCGCAGGTTTCGTGTTCGCCGATCACATGCAGATGGCGGCGGGTGCCTCGGCCACGTGCGAGCCGAACTATACGTCTTGTGCGGAAGCTTCGATCGAGAAGATCGGCTATGTTTTAAGCGATTGCAAAAGTGTCACCAACGACGCGCAAGACCAGTGTGCCGGTGTTTCGATCCAAAAGAGCGGTTATGTTTTCAGCG
>JAYWAE010000394.1:0-9222 GCA_043782715.1 Pseudobdellovibrionaceae bacterium
CGCTCCGTCGCGACGCGGTCCATTCCACTCACATCAAAGCGCCGTGGGTCTAAAACTTCGGCGCGCGCATTGCCCCAAACCGCCACCGAAACGTCGTGGCCGGAGATAAATTCCTGCGCTAAAATCTCACCCCCGTATTTCGCGCGCAAGCGCCGAACTTCGCGCTGCAACTCGCGCCCGTCGCGCACCAAATTACTGGCTTGGATACCAAGACTGGCATGTTCACGGTTCAATTTGACAAAAACCGGAAATTTCAACCCCGGCGTTCCCACTAGTCCCCCGCGCGGCACCGCAATGCCGAGCGAAGCGGCCAAACGCCCGCACAGGTCCTTGTTGCGCGACTGCACCAGCCCGCGCGGATTACATCCCGTGAAAGGCACACCTAGGGCTTCGAGGTAGGCGACCAAATGAAAATCAAAAACCGCCTCACCACGGAACTCCTCGAGCAAATTAAACACCACGGCAGGTTGAAATGCCGCCAATTCCTTGTCGAAATCGCGCAAATTATCCCGAGCCGCCGCCACTTGCACAGTCCAGCCAAGGCGCTTGAGTCCCCTCCACACGTCGCGCTCGGTACCCAACGCCCCGGCACGATCCGGACGAAACTGGGGATGCACCAACAGCATGATTTTTTTCGAACGCCCAGCCATGAATTGGTCGTATCCGGCTTTACCCGGGATCGCAACCCTTGCTAAAAGTCCAAGCATGCGAGACTAAATGGGCATGCGAGCTTATAAGAGCGAAGCGGTCCCCAAACCCGCGCTGAATCTGCAATGGACCTTCACCGGCCCCGTAGACTTCGAAATCGGTGCCGGTCAGGGCCTGCACGCGCTAACCTACAGCCAAGCCAACCCGCAGCGCACTCTGGTCGCCGTTGAAAAAACCCATACTCGTTTTAACCTCCTGCGGCGCCGCCTCGAGCATCACTCCCACATCACCAACCTCTTCGCCTTCCACGCCGACGCCGCCGCGTTCACAACCCATTTTATTCCCGACGCTGCGCTCGACCGCATTTTTCTGCTCTATCCGAATCCTTACCCAAAGGCGAAGCAAGCCAACCTACGCTGGCACAACCGCCCGTTCCTCGCCCATCTCCTCAGCAAGCTAAAAGAGCGAGGCGAATTGACTCTCGCCACAAATTTACGCTGGTATGCCGAAGAGGCGTCTGAAAAATTCACGGCCCAACGGCATCTCGAACTACTCGATTTTTCCGCGCGTACCGGCGACCCACGCACCCACTTCGAAATCAAATACCAGGAACGCGGCGAGATTTGCTGGAACCTGGTCTTTCGCAAACCGGCTTGCCTTCCGCCCGCGCTACCCGTTCAATAAAGCCATGAGGCAGAAACTGCATTTGCTCATTTGGTGCGCCGCTGTCGGAGTCGCCGCCTTTGCCTGCCTGAGTTACTACAGTCAAAGCCAAGCTCCACTTTACAAAAAACTAGAAATCCAGTGGCGCAATGATGTCGAAGATCTCGAAGCCAGCAAGCGTCTGCCGTCTTCATGGTTCGACGTCAAAGAACTCGAAGTCATCGGCGGCACACCCGAAACCAAAGACTGGCTCCAGCGCATCCAAGTTCCACTCAAAACCAAACCCGGCGGCGGCTTTCATCTCGAAGTTCTAGTGGTGGCTTGGGAAGAGGAGGGCAAACGCGGCGCCCTCGTGCAGTACAACCTCGTCGATATAAAATCCGGCAACAACATTTGGGAGTTAGGCCGCACTTTCATTCTCTCCAAACCCAAAGCAAAAGGCATAAAGGGCTTGATCGAGGACGCACTGTGAATCGCGCGCAAACGCGAGCGGCAGTCGCGGCCGTCGCGGCGTTTGCCTTTATGCTTCTCTCCTGCACCTACAAACGCGATGAACTCGGCAGCGCCGGCAATCCGGTCAAATTCTTTTTCGTGCCCTCCGTCGATGCACGACTGCTCGAAGACACTTCCAAAGCCATGCAGGCCTACTTAGAATCCCACACACCTTACAAATTCAAAATCGCCATACCGCCGAGCTACATCGCCGTGGTCGAAGCCTTCGGCACCAATCGCGCCGACGCCGCCGCCATCAACGTCTACGGCTACATCCTTGCACGTGAAAAATACGGCGTCGAAGCCCACCTCATCACCGTACGTTTCGGTGAGCGCACCTACAAAGCTCAATTCCTCGCCCGTGCCGACAGCAAAATCAAAATCCTCAAAGATTTCGACGGTAAAAAAATCGCCTTCGTCGATCCCGCCAGTGTCTCCGGCTACCTCGTGCCACTGAAATATCTCAATGATCACGGCATCAAACCCAAAGAGACCGTCTTCGCCATGCGCCACGACAGCGTCGTCTCGATGATTTACCAACGCCAGGTCGACGGCGGCGTCACCTTCTACTCACCGCCGTCTGAAGGAACTTTCCAAGACGCCCGCCGGCTCGTGCTCGCGCAATATCCAGATGTCGAAAGCAAAATAAAAATTGTCGAACTCAGTAGTGAAATCCCCAATGACCCGATTGTCTTCCGCAAAGACATGCCCGAAGAAATGAAACGCACCCTGCGAGACGCCATGATCAAATTCGCCGCCACCGAAGAAGGCCAGCGCACGCTCAAAGCCCTGTCCTCGATCACTGCGCTTGAGCCGGTCACCGACAGCTTCTACGACGCCACCCGCGCGGCCATAAAATCGCTCGCCAAAGTCTCTGCCGAAAGCACGCAATGAGCGAAACCCTGTTGGCCGTCAAAAATTTAAACAAGACTTACCCAAACGGTGTGCAAGCCCTGCGCAGCGTGAGCTTCAAAGTTGAAAAAGGTGAATTCCTAGTCGTCATCGGACTCAGCGGCTCGGGCAAGTCCACGCTCTTACGCTGCCTCAACCGCCTGACGGATCCGTCGAGCGGAGAAATTCTCCTCCACGGCCGCCCCATGCAAAACGTAAGTGGACAGGAACTACACGAACTCCGCCGCCGCCTGGCCATGATTTTTCAGCAGTTCAATTTAATTCCGCGTCATTCCGTTCTCAACAATGTGCTGATGGGCAGCTTAGCGGCCACACCGCTGCTCTCTAGCTTGCTTGGCCAGTTTGCAATTGATGCCCGCAAAGAGGCCGGCCTATTTCTCGAGAGCATGGGCCTTCAAGACCACGCTACGGCGCGTGCCGATCAGCTCTCCGGCGGCCAACAGCAACGCGTCGCCATCGCCCGCGCGCTCATGCAAAAACCTGAAATCCTATTGGCCGATGAACCAGTGGCCAGCTTAGACCCCGCCACCTGTCACGTGGTCATGGACCAGCTCAAGAAAGCCAATCGCGAGCTAGGCCTTACAGTGATCTGCAACCTCCACTTTTTAAGTTTAGTACGTGAGTACGCCACACGCGTGCTGGCACTCAAAGCTGGTGCAATCGTCTACGAGGGCTCACCCAAAGCGATCGACAACCAATGGTTCAAAGCCATTTATGGCGAGGACGCGCGTGAAATCCAATAGCGCCAAATCCCTCGCGTTCGACTCTGCCTTTTATACCTACAGCTTAGGTCTAGCCGCCTACCTCACGCTTTACCTACTCCACGCAATCGGCCTCAGTGACCTCAACCCGGTGCAAGAGCTCGCCATCAAGGAAATGATTCCGCTCAGCGCGGTGACGGCACTGCTGCTTGTCGCCACCGCCACGTTTACAATCATCGTCAAAAACCGCATGACCACAATGGGCTCAATTCTTTTCCAGGGAAAGTCCGCGCCACCCATGCTCCGTTCCCTGTGGGGGCTCCACGCGCTAATCACCTTCGCACTCACTCTCACAGTTGGCCTATTGATGACCGATTTCTCGCTACGCGAGCTCAGCGACCCGGATGGCCTGGCCGGCGCCGCAAGACTCTTTAGCGGTCTAGCTCACGCCAACCTCGCACTTCTCCCCGTCGCCATCGTGCAAGTGATCGAGACGATTTTCATCGCCTTCCTCGCCACCGCCATCGCGGTTCCCATCGCCTTCGCACTCTCCTTCGCCAGCGCCAAAAACATCATGACTGGCCCCGCCGCCTTCACGCTCTACGCACTCCTTCGCACTACACTTAACGTCGTGCGCTCGGTTGAACCGCTGATTTGGGCGCTGATTTTCACGGTATGGGTCGGCGTGGGCCCTTTTGCCGGAATGCTAGCCCTAATGCTCCACACAGTCGCATCACTCACTAAACAATTCTCCGAGATCGTCGAAGACGCCGCCCCAGGTCCCATTGACGGCATCCGCGCCACCGGAGCCGGCACCATCCAAACCATTTGGTTCGGCATAGTGCCACAGGTTCTACTCCCCTTCATCTCACTGACCATTTACCGCTGGGACAGCAACGTCCGCATGGCCACGGTCATCGGCCTGGTCGGAGGCGGCGGCATCGGCACTTTGCTGATCAAATACCAAGGCCAGGCCATGTGGCCCGAAGTCGGCTGCATTATTCTGGTGATCGCGGTCACAGTGTGGCTAATGGATGTCGCCTCCGCCTACATTCGCGAAGCCCTCCGCTAAGTTCGCGGATCAACCATCTGACAGTTCTTTGAGTTGCCAAGCGCAAGCGGCCTAGCTAGATAATCCCTTCACATATTGGGGAGGGGTTCCTAATGGAATTGTATCTGGTCGTCGGATGCTTGGTATTCATCATCGCCCTGTACTTCTGGCAAAATAATCTCGAGCACAGCCGAGCCTTCATGATGCGCCGTTTCGTAAACTGGTTTCCGCTCGGCATGACCTACGCCTTTCTCTACATGGCCCGTTACAATTTAACGGTCTCTAAGAACGCGCTGGGCGCGGCCATGAGCAAAGAGGCATTCGGACTCATCTTCGCGGCAGGAACATTCACCTACGCCCTCTCCTTTCTCATAAACGGCCCATTGATCGACCTCAAGTTTGGCGGTAAGCGCGGAATGTTGATCGCCGCCCTCGGCTCCAGCCTGGCGAACATAGCCATGGGCGTCGTCACCTACATGTTCTTGCGCGACAAACTGCAAGTGAACCTAACCGTGACCTTCGCCATCCTCTATTCCATCAACATGTTCTTCCAAAGCTACGGCGCGGTCTCAATCATCAAAGTAAAGGCCTACTGGTTCCACGTGCGTGAACGCGGAATTTTCGGCGCCATCTTCGGCACACTGATCAGCTTCGGCGTCTATTTTGCCTTCGACTGGGGCCAAGCGATCATCGAGGCCTCAAAAGCCCACATCATAGGCGAGCCCACACGCCTACACCGTATTTTCCAAACCCTCTTTGCCGTCGACACCGGCAACCAGGACGCAATCTGGCTGGTCTTCTTCATTCCCGCGGCCATTTTGATTTTCTGGGCTCTCATCGACATGTTCGCGATCAAAGACACCCCAAGCGGCGCCGGTTTTGAGGACTTCGACACCGCCGACGCCTCCTCAGGCGAAATGGACCGCCAGTTCACAGTCAAAGAACTTCTAAGCCGCATCTTCACCAGCCGGATCATGCTCACTCTAGCCGCCATCGAGTTCACCTCAGGCGTGATACGCAATGGAATCCTGCAGTGGTACACAGTCTTCGGCAAAGAGGTCCACCAAGGTGAAGCCGCCTACATCGTCCACCACTGGGGCGCACTAGTCTGCTTCGCCGGAATTCTGGGTGGATTCGCCGGCGGCTGGCTCTCCGATCACATGTTCCATTCCCGCCGCGGCCCCCCAGTCGTAGTGATGAACGCCGTCATGTTCCTAGCCACAGCCGTCATGGCCTTCACGCTCTACTCAGCCCCATTCGCAGCAGGCTGCGCTGCCTTGGTCATCTCTTGCGCAGTCATAGGCGTACACTCGCTAATGTCCGGTACGGCCGCAGCCGACTTCGGCGGCCGCAAAGCAACAGCCACCGCCAGCGGAATCGTAGACGCCTTCGTCTATCTAGGCACCGCAGTACAATCTGTTTGCTTAGGCTACCTGACCACCAAAGACTGGCAATTCTGGCCGATCTTCCTGATCCCATTCTCAATTCTAGGTTTCATACTCGCATTGCGAATCTGGAAGGACCTACCAGAAGCGACCAAACGCTACCTCAAGCAGAACAAAAACATCCCAAGCACGCCAAACGCCCGCAAGCAAATGACCGGTGGACAAGAGCCAGTCCGCACATAAAGCAAGCACCGAGCCGGCTCCTCCAGCGGAGCCCGTCCCAAACAGTAAAAAGAGATGATGAATTGTCGAGCGAGGCACAGGCAACAAGGTCACCCGCCCATCCGATTCGAGCAATCTGAAATCCTCTCACAAGGACACAAATTTCATTTAAATTTTATGGGATTTTTTGCACAGAAGAAAAATCTCCAGCGGCGCAAGCCGCTGGAGAAGAATAACTCAAATATTAGAAAGCAAACCGGGCGCCAACTTGCAGGCCCGTGTCGCTCGCCGACTTGGCGCCGTAGGTCGCTTTGCTCCAGGTGACCATACCATAGTGAAGCTCGGGCAAGATCGTGATCATCTCGTTGATGTGCACCGGGGCATACACCTGCAACAGGATTTCACTCATATCGTCATCATTTGTGGTCTCGACGCTTGCCACTTTAGACTTCGTGGAGGCCGCCGTGTGATACGAAAGAGCGCCGCCGAGGTCCCACATGCCCATTCCCATTTCGTAGAATGCAGCCAAACCAAAGCGGTTTCCACCGCTGGTTTTGGTCGTCGTGCTGGGCGTCGTCGACTTGTCTTCGTTTGAACCTTCACCTTTGTAAAGGTCAAACATCAACTTAGCGCCGAAGGTGCCAGGGCCTGCGGCCATTTCCCAACCCGCGAACGGAGTCAGAGTATTTCCACCGGTCGCATTATTGGTGTCGCCGTTGGCTTTCGTTTCGCCCTTTTGGAAACCAACCGAGAGATCGGCTCCATACTTCAACCAGCCCATGCCCAAGTTGTATCGGCCATGGAAGAACAAAACAGGATCGAACATACCCGTGCTCTTCTGAGCCACGGCGCCGGCCGCCTTGCTCTTGGTGCTGATCGAATCAGTTCCAAGAAGGATACCCGCAGAGAACATTTCATTGATACCGTATTCACCTTTCACAGTGATCGGCATGCTCGTCCGCTCACTACCCGAAGCGCCAGCGGTGCGCGCCGTGATGTCCATTTTCTCATAGAGACCGAGCGTGGGAGTCACTTCGAACTTTCCACTTTGAGTCTGCCACAGGTATTCCGAACCGTTGCTCTCAGCCGCGTAAACAACTCCACTCAACATCAGACTCAACACCAGCGCCGAACTCTTCATCATCGTAACTTTCATCTTAATTCCTCCTCAACTAGTCGTGCCTCTATTTTAGGTGCACCCAATTATTGCGGGGCGATCAATCCCCAATTCATGATCCTGCTCCGCCGTCCCGACCCTTTGGCCGATCCATTAGAGCAAGAGGGAACATAGCACGGGCAAAGTTACGCATGTAACTCTATCATGCCTGCCGCGCCGCTTCGTTCTCTGGCTCCACTTCGGGATTGCACGTCTGCCATTTCCGCCGATAATCATGAAAAGGCCGTGGTGATGATATGGGTGATTCCAACAGCAAAAAGTTGCAAGACACGATTCGAGAAGTTTCGCTCGTGCGCATGCGTTCCAACTCCGGCATCGACGGCCTTAGGATCGAGGAGTTGCCCGCCATTCCCCTGGTCTATGCGCACTGGATGACTCTCATTGTGGCTTCCGGGCAACACTTGGCGTTTATGTTCAAATGCCACTTCATGCACGATCAAGCCCGGTTCTTGGCCGCGAAATCCTACGCTTGCCAGCCCGACGCGATCACGCGCGATCAGGCGATCAACTTCTTCTGCGAATATTGCAATCTGGTCGGCGGCGGCATCAGTCAATTGTTGAACGATTGCAACGTCATGGTCGGCACGAGTCTTCCGATATGGTCGCGGGGATTTGACGAGGTGTTTTCCTTTCCGCCCAAAGGGGCACTGACCGACAGCTGGAAGCTGTGTACGCCTAGAGTGGAGATCTTTTGTTCGTCGCAGATCGAGGTTTTCGAAACCTTCGATTTTACCGGAGCTCGTTTCGATCAAAACGCCGACTCGGGTAGAGTGGAATTTCTTTGATCCGCGGAATTAGAATTTGAACGCGACGAAAGTCACATCGTCGTTGAGTGCCGCTCCATTGCGCCAATCGTTGATCGACTTACGGACCGAATCGGTCAAGTCGATCGCCCCCCTATTGGCTTGAACGAACGGAAGAAAGGTTCGATTGATGTTTTGTCTCGACCAAAGTTTGCCGTCGCGATCTTGAATCTCATATATCCCGTCCGTAAAGAACACTAGCCGGTCCCCCGGCTTCAAGGTGATTTTTTTATCCTGGTAAACCACGTCTCGTTTCAATCCCAACGGAGGCGTCGGTCCAAAGGAGAGATCCACGAAGTCTTTTATGCCTGCGATTTCGCCCCCTGGGATGAGAATACCTGCTTCATGCGAGGCGCTTGCAATAAGGCATTCACCAGTCTTTAAATCGACGGAGGCTACTAAACCTGTCATTACCCGTTGACCCTTAGCGGTGTCAAAAACTGCGCGTGAAAGAATCCTGAGTGCGTTGGCGGGCCCAAGATCGCTCCCCTCAATGACCGAGACCGCGGACCGGGCAGCACTGGTCACGAGCGCCGCTGGAACGCCATGCCCGGTCACGTCGCCGACCCACAAATAGACTTTCCCCGCAACCTGGGTGTAGTACCACCAGTCGCCACCGCACTCCGAAGCGACTTCGTAAAAACCAGCCACCGAAGATTCGCCAAATGTGCCGGACGGATCGGGAAAAAGCGTGTCTTGAATCAACTTGGCGGTATTGAGTTCACCTTCCATGCGCGAGCGGATTTTCGATTCGTGCAAAAGCTTCGTCACGTCTTTACCAACGATCGAAAAAAGACTCGGCGCATGCTCGGGCCGCTGGCCGACAAGGCCGATGTTCCATAGGTAGTGGTGAACCGCGCCGTGGCTGTCTTTAATGTCGATTTGCGACCCCTGCTCGACCACTTCGCCGCATGCGACTTGGTCCATTTTGGTCTTGAACGCCTCCCATTGAGTTTGGTCAAAAAGGCTGGAAAGGTTACGCGCTAGCACCATCTCGTGATTCACTCCAAAGACATCCCCTAGACCTCTATTTCCTTTTAATATCTGACCCTCTGAGTCAATGACCGTGTAAATTCCCGGCAGAGAATCTAAGTCGCATTCACTTTGGTTTTTGGAAAATTCGAGCAACTGAATGATTTGATGGGTAGCCTGCAAGTCCTTGCGAGAA
>JAYWAE010000395.1:0-3484 GCA_043782715.1 Pseudobdellovibrionaceae bacterium
GCATCGAATGAGAGCGGATCTTTTGGTTTGTCGAAAAAGTTCAATAAATCTTTCAAGTTTCACCTCTATCTAAAACAAGTTTAAGACGGTTGCTGACCGGGCGTAGGGATCGATGCCGATGCCGGCATGGACTCCATTGGACCCAGCTGCGCGGGCTCAGTCAGGATATCCGACTCCATCAACTCCACGTTCATCGCCAAGCTCTGCAGCTCTTTGACCAAAACGTTGAAGGATTCCGGTAGTCCAGGCTCGAGCACGTTTTCACCCTTCACGATGCTTTCGTACATGCGGGTTCTTCCGGCCACGTCATCCGACTTGACCGTAAGAAATTCCTGCAGTGAGTACGCGGCACCGTATGCTTCGATCGCCCACACTTCCATCTCTCCGAGTCGCTGACCGCCGAACTGAGCTTTACCACCCAGCGGCTGTTGCGACACGAGTGAGTACGGACCGATCGAGCGGGCGTGAATCTTCTCTTCGACCAAGTGATGCAGTTTGAGCATGTACATCACGCCCACCGTCACCGGCGTCTGGAAGGGTTCTCCGGTACGGCCGTCGAACAAGACAGTTTGGCCGCTCAACGGCAGCTTGGCGCGTCTGAGCAGATCCTTCACGTCTTTTTCTTTAGCACCATCGAACACCGGAGTGGCGACGTGGACGCCGTCTTTCATGCGGCGGATGACCTTCTTGAGCGACTCGTCATCGGCAGCGGCGACCGCATCTACGATTTCTTTGTCCTCTTGGAAGATTTCCGTCATGTCTTTGCGTGCAGCATCGGCTTTGAAGTCGTCGATGTACTTCTCGAGCTGATTGCCGAGACTCTTCGCCGCCCAGCCCAAGTGAACTTCGAGAATCTGACCGATGTTCATACGCGAGGGAACGCCTAGCGGATTAAGCACCATGTCGACCGGCGAGCCGTCCGCTAGGTAAGGCATGTCTTCGACAGGCAGAACCTTTGAAATCACACCTTTGTTACCGTGACGGCCGGCAAACTTGTCACCAACCTGCAATTTGCGTTTGATGGCGATGTAGACCTTCACCATTTTAATAACGCCCGGGGGAAGCTCATCGCCCTTGGTCAGGCGGTCGATCTTCTCGTTGAAAACCATTTTCACGGCATCTAACTGATTGCGGGCACCGTCGACGATGCGCTGGACTTGGAATTCGAGTTCCGAATCGAGCGGCACGTACGAGAGCAGCTCGAACGGAATCGTCTCGAGATCCTCACCTTTGATGGTTTGACCTTTGGAGAGCAGCTTGTCCGAACCGTCTTCGCTGAGCAGGACGCCGGTCGTTACTTTGCCGATCAGCAGCTCTTTGAGCTTATCGAGGGCGTTGTTCTTGATGACGTTTTGCTCGACGCCGTAGTCTTTTTCGAGCTTTTTGCGTTTGGCATCGATGATCGTTTGCAAGCGTTCGTCGCGGTCCGAAGCTTCGCGCGAGTAAACTTGCGCGTCGATGACCGTTCCGTAAACGCCCGAGGGTACACGCAAGCTGGTGTCGCGAACATCGCCGGCTTTTTCACCGAAGATAGCACGCAGAAGTTTCTCTTCCGGCGACAGCTGGGTTTCCCCTTTGGGAGTCACTTTACCGACGAGAATGTCACCGGGCTTCACTTCGGCACCGATGCGGATGATACCAGAGTTGTCGAGGTCCTTCAGAGCCTCTTCGCCGACGTTGGCGATATCGCGGCTGATTTCCTCTTTGCCGAGTTTCGTATCACGGGCGACACACTCGAATTCTTCGATGTGCACCGACGTGTACACGTCTTCGCGCAACAGGCGTTCGGAGATCAAGATGGAATCTTCGAAGTTGTAGCCCATCCACGGAGTGAACGCGACTTGGATATTCTGGCCGAGTGCCAATTCACCGAGTTCCGTCGACGGTCCGTCGGCGATGACATCGGTCTTCTTCACCCGGTCACCAACAGTCACAATCGGCTTTTGGTTGAAGCAGGTGTTTTGGTTCGTACGCTGATATTTGATCAAGTTGTAAATGTCGACGTTGGCGCCTAGCTCCCCGCCTTTGGCGAAGCGGCGGACAACGACGCGTGAAGCATCGACTTCTTCGACCACACCATCGTTTTGACAAACGACGCTGGTGCCGGAGTCGCGCGCGACCAAGCGTTCGACGCCCGTTCCGACTAGCGGAGCGCGCGATTTGAGCAAAGGCACGGCCTGACGTTGCATGTTCGAACCCATGAGCGCGCGGTTGGCATCATCGTGCTCGAGGAACGGAATCAGCGACGCCGCAATCGACACCAGCTGCGAGGGCGAAACGTCCATCAAGGAGACTTTGTCTTTCTCGATGGATTCGTATTCTCCGTTGAAGCGGACGGTGACGGCTTCCGTGGTGATCTTGTTCTGCGCGACGTCTTTGCCGGCTTGAGCAATATGGTGGCCGCTCTCTTCCAAGGCCGAGAGATAAAGAATGTCGTCACGAACGGCGCCCTCTTCCACTTTGCGATAAGGCGTCTCGATAAAACCATACTGGTTAATGCGCGCGAAAGTCGCGAGCGACGCGATAAGACCGATGTTCGGTCCTTCCGGAGTTTCGATCGGGCAGATCCGGCCGTAGTGCGTCGGATGCACGTCGCGGACTTCGAATCCAGCGCGATCGCGAGTCAAACCGCCCGGCCCGAGGGCCGACAGACGGCGTTTGTGAGTGATTTCTGACAGCGGATTGGTTTGATCCATGAACTGCGAAAGCTGCGAGGAGCCGAAGAACTCTTTGACCACCGCGTTCACCGGTTTGGCGTTGACCAAATCGTGCGGCATCATGGTTTCGACGTCTTGCAAGCTCATGCGCTCGCGGATGGCGCGCTCCATACGCACCAAACCGATGCGGTATTGGTTCTCGAGGAGTTCACCGACTGAACGAACGCGGCGGTTGCCCAAGTGATCGATGTCGTCAATCTGGCCTTGGCCGTTCTTCAAGTCGATGAGGGTTTTCACCACCGACAAGATGTCTTTTTCAGTCAGCGTGCGGTGTTCGACCGGGGTTTCTTCGAACGGAATGCTGAAGCGGTGGTTGATTTTCAAACGGCCGACTTCGGAGAGATCGTAAGTCTCGGGATCGAAGAACAGGCGTTTGAAGAAGCCACCGGCGGCTTCAAGCGTCGGCGGTTCGCCAGGGCGCAAGCGCTTGTAGATTTCGATCAAAGATTCTTCTTTGGTGTTTACTTTGTCGACCAGCAAAGTGTTGCGCAGATACGGACCGACGGCCAAACCGTCGAAGAAGATCACAGTGATTTCACTGATGCCGGCATCGCGGGCCTTGTCGAGAACCTGAATGCTGAGCTCGCTGTTGACGTCGGCAATGATCTCACCGGTGGTCTCGTCGATGACCGGCTTGGCAATTACCTTGCCGTCGAGGTCGTCGCGCGAAATTTCGATTTCGGTCAGGTTCATGGCCTTGACGCGTTTGACAGCGGCGCGCGTGATACGGCGGCCGGCTTTGACGATCGCTTCACCGCTTTTGGGAT